>CAIQXC010000936.1 GCA_903875675.1 Akkermansiaceae bacterium | reverse complement strand
CTTGGCGGGGTCGTACGCCATGGCCCGATCCACCGCTCTGCACGTCTGCGGGCTCACCCACGGTGCGGACGTTTGCAATGGCACCACCTTGCGTTTCGCCTCGCGCAAAATCACCGTAGCCATGCTTTCCTCATCACAGGGCGGCTTGCCGGCCAAAGCATGGTACACGGTGGCTCCGAAGGCATACATGTCTGAGCGAAAATCCTCGGGGTGGCTTTCGATGGTTTCCGGCGGCACATAATACGGCGTCGCCCAGATTTCCTTGGCTTGCGCAGTGCCGCCCTTGCCTAACAATAGGGCCAAACCAAAATCCACGATTTTGGCCTGGCCGTCGCCATCGAGCAGAATATTGCCCGGTTTGATGTCTCGGTGGATCAAGCCGGCGTTGTGGGCGGCCCGGAGACCCTCGGCGACCTGAATGGCGAGTTGGAGCATTTCGCGTTCCGGGATGGTGCCGCGCTCGCTGATTTGCTGCTCGAAATGGCCGCCGACGACGAATTCCATGGCGATGAAAAACCGCCCGAACGCCCGCCCGGTGGTGAACACGCGCACCACGTGGGGATGACTGAACGAGGCGGTTAGGCGTGCCTCTTCCTCGAAGGCGGCGATGCGTCGGGCGTCGGCGGAATACACTTCGTTGAGGATTTTGACGGCCACCTCGCGATCCAGCGTGTTATCGTGGGCGACAAAAACCACGCTCATGCCGCCGATGGCGTGGCGCCGCAACAGCGTGTATGGGCCGAACTCGCGCTTCACCCGGGTATGTTTGCCGCATCCCGGGCACTCAACATTAGCAAAGGGCCCCATCGCGGTGACGTCCATGGGACTCCCGCAAGCATGGCAATAAGCGATTTCCTCAGCGGCGACCGGCATGGCGGAAAGCTATCGGCGTGGCGCGACCTCTGCAAACTTGAATCTTGTCGCGGGCGTTTTTCCTGAAATGCTCTGCCTGTGGAGATCCGAGTCGATGACATGCCCGGCGAACGCCTTGACGCCTTCCTCGCGGGCCGCCTGCCTGAATTGTCGCGTTCCCGCATTCAGACGCTCATTCGCGACCAGTTCATCCACGTCAACGGCCAACCGGCCAAACCACGCAATCCGGTAAAACTCGGCGACTTCATCACCATCGCTCTGCCTGAGGCCGTGCCACTGGCCGCCGTCGCCCAGGACATTCCTCTCGTGATCCTCTTTGAAGACGCCGACCTGCTGGTCCTCAACAAGGCGCCGGGCATGGTCGTGCATCCTGCCCCCGGTAATCCCGATGGCACCCTCGTCAATGCCCT
The DNA here is from genome assembly GCA_903875675.1 of Akkermansiaceae bacterium. Classification (GTDB taxonomy): domain Bacteria; phylum Verrucomicrobiota; class Verrucomicrobiia; order Verrucomicrobiales; family Akkermansiaceae; genus Luteolibacter. The sequence continues at coordinate 21,502 of CAIQXC010000936.1, read as the reverse complement.
GCTTCACCACTGCCGCGGGAAACTCTCCGGCATCGGCGGCGTCGAGCGCCCCGGCATTGTTCATCGTCTGGACAAAGACACATCCGGCTGCCTCGTGGTGGCCAAATCCGACCCCGCCCACCAATCACTCGTCGGCCAATTCGCCGGCCGTACTATGGAAAAACTCTATCTGGCTGTCTGTCAGGGCATCCCGCGTCCGGAAAAGGACACGGTTTTCACCCACATCGGGCGCCATCCGGTCAATCGCCAAAAAATGGCGGTGGTCAATCCGCCCGGCGGCAAGGCAGCCATCACGGATTATCAGGTGCTTGCGGTCGATGCCTCCTCCCTGACCGCCCTGGTCCTCTGCCACCTGCACACCGGCCGCACCCACCAAATCCGCGTCCACCTCCACCACCGCGGTGCCGCCCTCGTCGGCGATCCAATCTACGGCAAACCCAGCCCAACCTCCGCCCTCACCGGCCGCTTGATGCTCCACGCCTGGCAACTCACCTTCGACCATCCCATCTCCCACGAGCGACTCCACTTCCAAGCCCCCATCCCGCCCGAGTTCTCCCCTTGGCTCCAACTGCCCAATGCCACTGCATTTTTCCTCTCTAACACCTAACGTTAATTCAATTTTGGATTTTGGATTTTGAATGAATGAGGCAGACTAACTCAACGACCCAGCGCTATTACCTAATCCAAAATCTCCAATCCCTCTCCAATTCAAAATTCAAAATCCAAAATCCAAAATCTCCCCCCTCTCCTCATGACCGACGACCTCCTGCCCGACCTCCTCGCCGCTGTGGAGCAACAACTCGCTTCGCCACAAACCCGCTACGTCGCCGCCACACGGGTTAGATTGGAAAAACTCGGCCTCAGTGCGGCCGACGCGAAAGACCAAATCGCCCTCTGCCTGGGCGAAGCCATGGATCAAGTTCTTCGCCACCACCGGCCATTCGACCAAGCCGCCTACCGCGCCTCGCTCGATGCCCTGCCCTTCCCCAATGACGAGGAAGATGACGAAGCCGGAGACGCTCTAGCGGATGCTCCAGAAGACGCTTCTCTCCTCTGATTGATGATTGATGATTGTCGATATGCGTTTGATTGGCATTAGCATGATGTCTGGTATTATATACCTCCTATTGCGATGAGACTCTTCCCATTTGCCATTTGCGTGGCCCTCGCTACCTAGGGTGCTCATACGCGGCTGAAGTCGTTATCAAGGAGGATACCAAGGCCGACGCAGGAGAGACTTACCTAAAAAGGGCAGGTGCCAATGCATGGCATCCTAGGCATGAGGGATGAGATGGATTTTTTGCGCTTTGATCATGGCATGGACGGTGCTGCCCGGTGCCAATGACAGTTCTTGGCAGGCCTGTTTGGTGAGCAGGGCTAACAGTGGGAAGCCGCAGTCCAGTTCGACGCGCACTAGCGGGCCATCGGGTGTAAGGCTGCGAACAACGCCGGGCAAGCGGTTGCGGGCACTGGCATGAGTGTCGAACCCGGCGCTGAGCATCACATCCTCGGCGCGGATGCAGGCGACGACTTCGCGGGTATTGATGGGCAGATCCTCGATCATGGCGAGCAAGTGCATGCCATGGATCGTGATGGTGGCGAGTCCCTCAGCGCGTTCAATGATCTGTGCGGGTTGGATCGTTTCCACCGCCAAAATACTCGCGACAGCTAGATGGCACGGCCGGCTGAACACCTCTTGCAGCGGCCCTTGTTGGACGATCCGGCCGTTGTGCATGACCACCAGATCGTCGCCCAGCGCCACAGCCTCCTGACGGTCGTGGGTGACCAACAGTGTGGGAATGGCGAAGTGGCGCAACCAACCTCGCAACTCGCCCCGCAAACTCTGGCGGGTCGGGGCGTCGAGCGCGGACAACGGTTCGTCTAGCAATAGCAGCCGGGGTCGGCGGACCACGGCGCGGGCCAAGGCAACGCGTTGTTGTTGGCCACCGGACAACTCGCGCGGCAGGCGGGCAGCCAAGCCGGTGAGACCAATCCACTCGAGCGTCTCGGCCACCCGCTGGCGGCGTTGGGACGTCGGCATTTTGTCCAAGCCATAGGCGACATTGCGTTCAATAGTTAGATGGGGAAACAACCCATAGTCCTGGGGCACAAAGCCGATATCCCTAACCCTGGCTGGCAGATAGATATGCTTTTCGGAGTCGGACCAGATTTGCCCATCGAAGGAAATTTTTCCGGCATCGGGCTTTTCGAGACCGGCGAGGCAGCGCAGCACGGTGGTTTTGCCGCAGCCTGACGCGCCGAACAGAATGGTGATGCAAGGCTGCTCCGGGGTTTGGAGGTTTTCCACTTGGATAGAAGCCCTTTCGCTGAAGCGCTTGACAAAACTGGCATGGAGCTGGGCACTCATATCTTGCGGCGGCGTAAGATGAGCTCGCTGGCACCGAGTGCGAGAAATGCCAGCAGCACGGCCACCGCCGAGAGGACTCCGGCACGCTCGTCCTGGCCGAGTTGGACGTTATGATAGATGGCCACCGACAGGGTGGTGGTCTGGCCTGGAATGTTGCCCGCGACCATGATGGTGGCCCCAAATTCACCGAGAGCCCGGGCCATGGCTAACAAAGTCCCGGCGATCACGCCGCGTTTGGCCAGGGGCAAGGTGATGGTGAAGAACACGCGCCATTCGCCGGCACCGAGGGTGCGGGCCAGTTGTTCGAAGCTGGGGTTGACTTCCTCGATGGCGCTGCGAACGGTGCGCACTAACAGGGGGATTGACATCACGGCGAGGGCGATCACCACCGCCTTCCAGGTGAACACGACGTCCATTCCCAGGTTTGCATGCAACCAATGCCCGAGGGGTCCGCGTCTGCCAAAAAGTTTGAGCAAGACCAATCCGGTAACCACTGGCGGCACGACCAGGGGCAGCGCCACCAGCGTTTCCACGATGGCCTTGCCCCGCCACTCGCGCCGAGCTAGCAACCATGCTAGCAGAACACCGATGGGTAAAATCAAACACGTGCTCAGCAGGGCCATCGCCGCCGTGAACCCGATGAGCTGCCATTCCTCGGCGCTCACGTCAGTCGTCCATGCCGAGCATGACGTTGGAGGCCTGGATGATGGCGTAGGCGCATTGGTCAATTTTCATTAGGCCTCCTTTTCTTGGGTATTAGAGCGAATATTCCCATGGGTTGACGAGTTGGATGCCGGTGGCTTGGAAGTCGGCGATGTTACGGGTGGCGAGGGTGAGGTTGTGGATATTGGCGGTGGCGGCGATGAGCGAATCGTTGTGGGAGCATCCATGGTTTGCGCGGTAGTCGGCCGCCAGCTTTGCGATGGCCAGACTGACGGGCAAAAGGGTGTAGAAGTCAGGAGAAGCTAGAATTTCTCCATACCAAATCTCCAAGCGCCGGGCAAAGGCAGGATCGCGTGCCGCCACTTTTCGGTAGCCATACCAAATCTCATTCATGGTGATGACGCTCACTGATGCTTGCCGACCTTGAGCGGCGTACTGCCGCCTCAGAACCGGCGCGGCTGCCTTGGTTGTTTTGCGCAGCTCGGAAAGGGTGACGGTGTCCAGTAGATAGCGGGTCATTCGTCGTCAGGGGCGAAGGAGAATTCGCGGTTCGGAATGGTTTTTCGGTCCTCCAAGGGAAAATCCCGGTCAAGAAACGCGTCGTCGGGATCACTGCTGAATGCGTCGATCCAAGATTGGGGCGTATCCTTGGATTGGGCGCTTGCCTTCAGTTTCAAGCGAAGTAGCTCAGTGACGATGGCGGAAAGCGACGTGTTCTCGTCCACAGCGAGATGCCGCGCATTGCGGACGAGTTCGTCCGGGAGCTTGAGGGTCACATTCATGGGAAATCACGTATCTTCGTGCGGCACGGTAGCACGAACGACAGGACTGGCAATGCTGAATTCAAACGACAAATTTTTCGTTCAGTGCCTGTGCGGCCACGGCAAGAGGATGGAGTCCCTTTCACGATCGCCTTGCCCCGCCACTCGCGCCGAGCTAGCAACCATGCTAGCAGAACACCGATGGGTAAAATCAAACACGTGCTCAGCAGGGCCATCGCCGCCGTGAACCCGATGAGCTGCCGTTCCTCGGCGCTCACGTCAGTCGTCCATGCCGAGCATGACGTTGGAGGCCTTGATGATGGCGTAGGCGGATTGGCCGATTTCCAATTGAAGGGCGTCGGCCCCTTCGGTGGTGATCACCGAAACAATTTCCACACCTGGGGCGATTTCTATCACCGCGAGTGTGCTGATGGGACCTTCCTTGATGTCCTTGATGATACCTTTGATGACGTTTCGAGCACTGATCTTCATGATTCTGTTAGGTGGTTGGTTGGTTAGGGTGTCGGCGGGACCATTGCCTCTTTTCCTGCCGTCGGCAAGAGAATGAAGCCCTTGCGGGTGAAAACTTGTCCGGCCTCACGTCCCGCGAGATATACCATGAATTTGCGGGCTGAAGCAGGGTGCGGCGCGTCTTTGAGCAAGGCCAGTGGGTAGCTGATGGGCGGGGCGTCGGCCGCCGCCACCTCGAAGGCCACCTTCACTTTCTTTGAAATGGCTGCGTCCGTTTTGTACACGATGCCCGCTTCGACATTGCCCGATTCTACGGCCGCCAACACCCCGCGCACACTCTCACAAGGCACGATTTTCTTCTCCACAGCGGACCACAGCGAGAGTTTCGTTAGCCACGCCTTGGCATAAGTGCCCACTGGCACGGTGGCGGGGTCACCCACGGCGATGCGGATCACGTCAGGTGACCCAAGGTCCTTGGGCGCGGCAACTTTGAGGGGACTGTCGGAAGCTGTCACGACGACCAGCAGGTTGGACAGCAAGCTGCGACGGGACGACTTTATCAACAGGTCCTTGGTTTCGGCGTCATTCATCTTTGCCTCGTCGGCCGAAAAAAACAGATCGGCCGGGGCGCCGGCTTCGATCTGCCTCACGAGCGGCCCGGATGCCCCAAAGTTGAAGACAATCGTGTCGCCGCTCTGCTTTTGATAGACAGTGGCGATTTCCTGTAGTGATTCCGTTAGGCTGGCAGCGGCGGAAACGCTGATCTTTTCGGCGTGCAGCGGTACGGTCATCGCCCATTGGCAAAGGCAGCCAATGAGCGGAGTGACGATGTGTCTGATGGATGAGTTCACAGGCCAGTTCAACCTGGGATTCGGATTTTGGCAAGACTCGGGAGTCGGATCACAGGCCGATGACGGTGCTGCCGATGGACATTTTAGGGGCGGCCCAAATCCATTTGGACTTGGGGGTGATGCGGCCGCCAATGAGCCTCAGCGCCTCATTGACGTGGCGGCCGCTGCTGCGATATCCCTCACCAACGGCTTCAAGAATCTCCGTTTGCACTAGCAGCTCGGTGTCAAATTCCCGGCTAACACCGCAAATGCGCAGCACCCGCGTCGGACTGGAATCCGGCTCGCCGCTGTCCCACATCAGCAGCGGAACCTCTTGATCATTCGGCGCGCTGAAGTGGAAAAATCCGAGAAGTTGTCTATCCGTTAAATTCCATTCGCCACTGGACCCCGGAGGCAGACCCAGAATCTGCGCGGCCAGCGGCCCTTGTGGACCTGCCAGCCGCGCCTTGGTTCTCTCTCCGAGGATCCAGTCGTGGTCCTGATTGCGAGTCGCAAGTGTCATGAAAAACGCCATGATTCTATTTTGTTTCGGGTTTATGTTAGGTTAGGGTCGTGACCAGATGCAGTGTGTCGGTGGCGCTGAGCATGGTGCGGTGGTGGTGGCAGAAGGCACGAAGGCGATCGGTGAGGGCTGGCAAAGCAGCTGGGTCGAGGTGCAGACCGCCGCGCTCGGCGAATTCCCGCAAGGTAGCCGGACCACTCTGGGTGCTGAAAAAGTGGCGTGATGGGGAGTGGCCGACCATGTCGGGCGGGAATGCCTCGTAGGCACTGGCGTCCCGATTCAGCCCGGTTAGATGAATACCGGAGGCGTGGGAAAAGACACCTTCACCGATCACCGGGGTATTGCCGGGCAGCGAGCGCTGGGAGGCTGCTGCGACATAGCTGCCCAGTTCGCAGAGACGCCGCAGGTCAAGGCCAGTGTCGCAACAGCAAGCCACGCGCAGAGCGGTGGCGACTTCGGCGAAGGATGCGTTGCCGGCGCGTTCGCCGAGGCCATTGACGGTGGTACTGAGGCATTTTGCACCAGCCTGCCAAGCGGCGATGGTGTTGGCGGTGGCCATGCCAAGGTCATTGTGAGCATGAATTTCCACGGGTTTTCCGGCCAGGGCGTGCAGCGAAGATGTGACGAGCTGCTGGGTGGATTGCGGGGTGAGGACGCCCACGGTGTCGGCAAGGCGCAGGCGCAGCGCCGATGACTCAGCCACCGAATGACAGAAGTCTAGCAGGAAACAGCGATCGGCACGCGAGGCATCCTGGGCACCGACGGTTACATAATCGAACATTCCCGCTGCCTCTTCCGTTAGTTCAGCAAGCGTTCGCAGCACCCATGAGTGGCTTTTTCCCCAGATCCTCAGATGAATGTTAGAAACTGGAAATGACAGGTGAACACCCTGCACCGGGCATTGGGCGGCGGCGGCAAGGTCATCACGTCTGGCGCGGCACCAGGCTAGCAGCCAAGTACCTGGGACGGCCTCGGCGACTTGGTGGATTTGGCGGCGTGCGGATTCGCCGGAGGCAGGGATACCCACTTCCAACTCCCGCACGCCGCTTGACACCAACCGATGAGAGATGCCACAACGTTCCGCCTCGGAGAACACGACACCGGCCGCCTGCTCGCCATCGCGCAGGGTGGTATCGACGAACCACGCTTGAGCGTTAGAGATATCAACCAGTGGGTTCATGGTGGGTTAGGATACCAGATATTCCTCGGCGATAGTGCCATTTTCAAAGGCGTCCAAGATCGCGTCAATGGCTTCTTCATTGATGCGGCCGTACGTGTTGCCGGATGGATAGTCCACAATCACCGGGCCTTTGACGCATTGGTTCATGCAGCCGGTGACGCATACCTCGATGCCCTCTAGCATCCGGTCCTGAATCTCGTTTTGGAGGTAACTCAGCAGGCTGATGGCGTCCTTCTTGTGACAAACACCCTGAGCTTCGCCGTTCGCCCTAAAACTGGCACATACAAATAAGTGATGCAGTGGAATAGTCATGATCTTTGATGGTTGAATTGTTGGAATCTGTGAATTGGAATTTGGGATTTCTAGGAGCAACCATTGCCGGCACCGGCGCAGGAGGCACCGCAACTGGTGAAGCGGCGGCGGAGGGATGCGGGGAGTTCCTCCTCGTGGAAGATGGCTTCGAGACCTTCCTCGATGAGACCTTCCATCTCCACAACTGCGAGGCCGAAGCCCTCGACGATTTGCTTTGGGCGGGGGCCGCAGGCGCTCACCAGCACCGCCCGGCAATCACTGAGATCCGTCGCCATTTTCTTCCACCGACTATCCCCGCTGCCAGTCGGCGGAAGCTGTCTAACATCCACAATCTCGTATTCGTCAACCTCCGGATGATAGCCATAGATGATGACTTTGGTGGCCTCACCGAGGTGGAGGTTTACCAGCATGCCTTCTTGGGTGGCTACGGCTACATAGGGGCGGGTTGTGTCAATGGTGGTTTGCATTTCAGTGAAGTATTGGAGGGTATCGGCATAGGAAAGCGATTGGTCTTCGCCCAATAGCCCAACAGCGTCGGCGCGGCAGCGGGCACAGTGGCTCATTTGCGGCATGTTAGTCCCGGATTGCAAACGCACCCGGGCCATCATGATACCATCTGGTTCAGTTAGGTTAGCAAAAGGTGTGTCTTCAACCGGACACAGAGCGATGCAATTCATGAGTTTGGCACCTAGCGACTTGGTCACCCGGGCGATTTCCGGGATATGGCGGTCATTGACGCCGGGGATGACGATGGCGTTCACCTTGACGAGTACCCCGAGGCTGGCCAGGCGGGCGACGGCCTCCAGCTGCCGTTCGATCATGAGCGCTGCGCCTTCCTCGCCTTTGAGAGGCCGGTCGCCATCGCGCACCCAGCGGTAAACCAACGCGCCGATCATGGGGTCAACGGCATTGATAGTGATGGTGACGTGGGTGACCTCGAGAGCGGCAATCTCATCGATGTACGGGCCGATGTGAAGACCGTTGCTGGCGAGACAGAGCATCATGTTAGGAAAGCGTTTGCGAACGAGGCGCAATGTCTCCATGGTCTCAAATGGATTGGCGAACGGATCGCCTGGACCGGCGATGCCCATCACCTCGATTGTAGGAATCTTCTCGACCATATCTTCAAGATAGGCGAGAGCTTGCACGGGGGTTAGAATCCGGCTGGTCACTCCCGGGCGGCTTTCATTGACGCAATCGAACTTGCGGTTGCAGTAGTTGCACTGGATGTTGCAGGCAGGAGCGACCGGCAGATGGATGCGGGCGAATTTGTGGCTGCCGCCGATGCTATAGCATGGATGGCGGTCGAGGGCGAAGTTTTCAGGATGGACGCAGGTGCTCATAGGTAAGAGTATCCAATGGTTGAGGTTTGTTGTTTACGGGCTAGCAAGGTGTTTGCGAGATCATCGAAAAGCGCTTGGGCACCGCGATAGCCGAGGTGCAGGACACGTTGGCCGCCGATGCGATCGTGAATCGGAAAGCCGGTACGGATCAGCGGTATGTCCAGCTCGCGGGCCAAGCCATAGCCTTTGCTATTGCCGATCAAAAGATCCGGGGTGAGCTGGCGGGCTTCATGGGTGATGTCAGCAAAATCTGCGCCATTCCGGATGAGGGTGTCCCCTGGCAATTCGGGAACTGCGGACCGCAGCAGCACGTCAAAGTGGTTGGTTTTTCCGCCACAGACACAGAGCACAGGTTGGACTCCGATCTCGCACAAAAATGCAGTTAGGCCAATCACCAAATCCGCCTCGCCGAAGACCACCGCCCGCTTGCCGAAGACGATTTTGTGCGCATCGACCATCGAATCGATCAGTCGTCCGCGCTCGGCGGTGATGTCTGCGGGAATATCCCGACCGGAAAGCCTGGATAACTCGGCGATGAATTCGTCGGTCGCCTGAATGCCGACGGGCAGAGTGAGGCTGATCTTCTCGACACCAAATCGAGTCTCTAGCAGGCTTGCCGCGGATTTGGTGTTGCCTCGCAGTGAATCGCCGAGTTCCAAGGTGGCTTGAGCACCGCTCATGGTGCGAATAGCGGCCACCGGTGTGCCGCCGGATGGCAGCGCCTCGTAATCGGCCCAAGTGGAACCATCGAGGGTATCACTGTAATCGGGCAGCATGGTCACGTTGAGGCCGAAGCGTTCGGCGAGTTCACGGAGGTGGCGAAGATCTGCGGTGGAGACCATGCCAGGCAGCAGGTTCACTGCGCCGTGTGGCAACGCGTCAGTGACCAATTGGCTAACCAAGGCGGTGACTGCATCGTGAAAGCCATCCATGTGAGACCCTCGATAACTTGCCGTTGAGACGTGGACGACAGGCGGCAAGTCCGCGATATTCTGTTGGCATTTTTGAACGAGGGCGGGCATGTCCTCGCCGATTGTCTCGCTCAGACAGGTGGTGGCCAAGCCGATCATCTCCGGTTGGTATTGGCGGGTGACGTTGGCCATGCCTGCCAGCAGGTTTTTTTCACCGCCGAAGACGGCCGTGTCTTCCGAAAAGTTTGAAGCCGCTATGTCCATCGGTTCCCGGAAGTGACTGATCAGGTAGCGACGAATGTAAGTGGAACAGCCTTGCGAGCCGTGCAAAAATGGAAGGGCTCCGCGCACTCCGCGAAACACCAGACAGGCCCCTAACGGCGTGCACAGCTTGCAGGCATTGCGGGTAGCCGCCGTGCAATGCGATAAATCGGGAGACGCAGGCGGCCCGTCGCCAAGCAAATCGGCTTCGTCGATCATGCGGCCTCCTTTTTCTTAGTAGATAGGCGTTTAGCGCGTCTCGGGACAAATTTCCAGACTGGGCTCATGACAGAAGCATGGACTTCCTTGGCGAAATTGACCATGCCCTCGAAGCCTGCGAGAGCTTCCTTGCGTTCGTGGTTGTGGTCGCAGAAGCCGATTCCGAGTTTGTATGCGATGGGGCGTTCTTTGACGCCGCCGATGAAGAGGTCCACATCTTGTTCGAGGCAGAACTTGGCGAGTTCGAGCGGATTGGAATCATCCACGATGACGGTGCCAGGGTCGCAAAGTTCCTTGAGTTGCTGATAGTCCTGGGGGTTGCCGGTCTGGGAACCCACGAGGGCGGTCTTCATGCCCAGGGTTCGCAAGGCTCTAACCAGCGAAAACGCCTTGAACGCGCCGCCAACATAGATGGCCGCCTTTTTTCCCTTGAGGATCTTGCGGTAGCGGCGCAACTCCGGTTGGATGCGTGCCAATTCCAGACTCACCAAATTGCGGGCGCGTTGCTCAATTTCCGGATCCCCGAAGACGCCTGCCGCATCGTAGAGGGCGGCAGCGGTATCCTCAATTCCGAAAAATGAGATCCGGCGGAAAGGAATCTGATAGTCCGTCTCCAGCCGTTTGGCAAGGTGGAGCATGGAGCCGGAGCATTGCACCAGATTGAGTTTGGCTCCATGGCAGCGGCGCAGCTCATCGACGCGTCCATCGCCGGTGATGCAGGAGACGACCTCAATGCCAAGCCGCTTGAAGTAGTCTTTCATCATGTAGGTTTCTCCGGCAATGTTAAACTCTCCTAGCAAATTGATGCTGTGTTTGGATATACCTTCGGTGCTTCCGGTCCCAACAAGTTGATAGAGAGCATCGCAGGCGGCGCGGTAGCCGTCTTTCTTGGTGCCGCTGAAGCCAGGGCTTTCGACCGGGATGACGGGGATGCCGGTTTCTTCGGCAAGTGTTTTGCAGACCGCTCCAACGTCGTCGCCGATGATGCCGGTGATGCAGGTGGAATAGACGAATGCTGCCTTGGGACGGCAGGCGGCGATGAGTTCACGCAACGCGGCCGTCAGTTTTTTTTCGCCACCGAAGATGACGTCTTTCTCCTGCAAGTCGGTGGAGAAGCTGTTGCGATGGAGTTGCGGGCCGCTGGACTGAGCGCCGCGGATGTCCCATGTGTAGGCTGCGCAGCCGATCGGGCCATGGACGACGTGCAAGGCGTCGGCAATGGGATAAAGCACGACTCTGGCGCCGCAGAACACGCAGGCACGTTGGCTCACCGAACCCGCCGCACTGGGTTTGTCACAAGCGATTTTCGCCGTGGGGTCCTGGCCGTTGCGCAGGACTTGACCGCTGCGATCATCGAGGATGTTGATGGCTTGATGTGACATGGAGTGGGCGGGTTGGGTGAGGTTCAAGTGCGTTTTGCAGTGGGCTGGCACGTCTATTGCACGAGCTCGAACCATTCTTCGGCGCAGGTTCGGTCCCGATGATTGAGCAAGGCGTCACTGATTTTTTCCACGAGATGCATGGCACCTCGGTAGCCGACGACCGGGAACATCCGGTGGCCGACCCGGTCGAGGATTGGGAAACCAAATCGAACCAACGGGATATCCTCGGCGCGGGCAATGTACTTGCCGTAGGTGTTACCGAAGATGAGTTTCACCGGTTCGCCCTTGATCCGTTCGTGCAACTCGAAAAGGTCGGCACCATGCCGGACCACGGTATCAGGATATTTGTCGCCCAAGAGTTCTTTGATTCGGGTCTCAAAGGCACGGCCAGTTGCTCCGGTGAAGATATACTTCGGATAGAGCCCGAGTTCGATGGCGAATCGGGTCAAGCCGACGACCATGTCCGGATCCCCGAAGATGGCCACCGGGACTTGGTGGAAGTACTGGCCGATGTCCGAAATAACGTCCAGCAGGCGGCCCCGCTCGGCGTCTATCCAGGCTGGAACCTCAACGTCGCCGAGCCGCCTGAGCGCGTCGATGTAGTTGTCGGTATTGGTCAGGCCGATGGGTGCATCGAGTTTTTCGAAGGGCACGGCGTGCATGTCCAACAATTTCTGAGCGGACGGATAGGCGGTGAACTCGCCCAGCGCGAGGGTGGCTATGGCATCGCCCATGCCCTTGATGCTGGCGACGGGTGTGCCACCCTTTGGGTACATCTCGTACACTCCGGTTTGCGGCAAGTCCAGCACATCGGAGGTGTCCGGGCACAGCGTGAATGGCACGGTCAGGGCGTCGGCCAGGCGTTTGAGTTCGCGCATGTCGCTTGGATCCAACCAACCGGGGAAGATGTTGATGGAACCGTTCGAGAGCCCGGATTTCTCCGCCAGATAGCTGACGATCCCGGTGCACATGTTAGAAAATCCGGTGACGTTGGAGCCAACGAAGCTGGGAGTGTTGGCATGGATGACGATTTTGCCATCGGGGATTTTTCCTTCCTCGCGAGACTTTTTGATGATTGTCGGGATATCATCACCGATGACTTCCGACAGGCAGGTGGTATGCACGGCCACCACTTCCGGATCATAGATCGAGAAGATGTTGACGAGCGCTTGTTGCAGGTTTGCCATGCCACCGAACACCGAAGTGCCCTCGGTGAACGAACTGGTGGTGGCGGCGACGGGCTCCTTGAAGTGGCGCGTGAGGTGGCTGCGGTGATATGAGCAGCAGCCTTGCGAGCCGTGGCTGTGAGGCATACAACTGTGAATGCCCAGAGCGGCGTACATCGCTCCGATCGGTTGGCAGGTTTTGGCGGGGTTGATCCGCAACGCCTTGCGATCACTGACCGTGGCTGTGGTGACGTCTAACATGGTGGTGATTTGTGTGCTGGTTTAAGTTAGGTTACCCGGTTGATCAGGCAGCGTCCTCGGCTGCTGCAACGGCTAACGGTTTTCGGGCTTTGACCCACGGCGGAACCACGTAACTCCAAACCTTGCTGGAGAGCATGCGGTCCACCTCGCGGTAGAAGTTGATCGCTCCGGTGAAGGCGGCATAAGGGCCGCCGTAGTCATAGGAATGGAGTTGTTTGCAGGGGACGCCCATTTTCTCCACGATGTACTTGTCCTTGATCCCGGAGCCAATGATATCCGGCTTCCATGTCTCAATGAGTTTTTCGAGTTCGTAGTGGCTGATGTCGTCGATGACCAGCGCACGCTTTTTCATTTCGCTCATCATTCCGCGGTAGTCGGAAAACGTGAAGCCATTGGCGACGAGCTTGGCCTTGGCCTCTGGGGAGAGGCGCGGCCGGAAGCGTTCCGGATCGGCATCGACGTGGAGTTCCTCAATGTTGCGGCTGTCCGCATCAACCTTGATAGACGGCAGGACGTGGCGGCCTTCGTAGTCGTCTCGATGGGCAAATTCATAGCCTGCGGAAATGGTCTCCATCCCGATGTCGGCGAACAAATCCTGATAGTGATGGGCTCGCGAGCCACCAACAAAGAGTGCCGCACGCTTGCCCTTGTGGCGGGCCTTGATTTCTGTTTGGACGGGGCGCAGAGCGGCCATTTCGGCGGCGATGACCTCCTCGACTCGGTCCTTCAATTCTTTGTTATCGAAGAACTGGGCGATTTTTCGCAAGGACTTTGCCGTGCTTTCGGCACCGATGAAGTTGACTTTGAACCATGGGATACCGAACTTGGTTTCCATCATCTCTGCCATGTAGTTGATCGAACGATGGCACATGACGACGTTCAAATCCGCCTGATGACAACTGGTAATTTCATCATAAGTGACGCCACCGCTGAGGGTAGCCAGCACGCTGATGCCACATTTGCGCAGGAGGGTGTCGATTTCCCAGGCGTCGCCGCCGATGTTATATTCACCGAGGACGTTGATTTTGAACGGGGCGGCTTCGACTGGATGATCATCGAGGCCGATCATGTGTTTGAAGACACCGTTGTTGGCGATGTGATGACCGGCGGATTGGCTGACGCCCTTGTAGCCTTCGCAGGAGAAGCCGAAGACATTGATGCCGAGTTCCTCTTTGGCTTGGCGGCAAACACTGTGAATGTCATCACCGATGAGACCGACCGGACAAGTTGAATATACCGAGATGGCCTTGGGTTTGAAGAGGGCGTAGGCTTCGCGGATTGCTTCAGCCAGCCGCTTCTCGCCGCCGAAGACAATGTGATCCTCCTGCATATCTGTGGTCATGCAGTATTGCAGGAAATTCGCGGCACCTTCGGGCGACTTTGCCAAATTTCGCCGGGTTTGCCAGGAGTAGTAGCCGCAGCCCACCGGGCCGTGGGTGATGTGAAGGATGTCGTGAATCGGGCCGATCACCACGCCGCGGCATCCGGCGTAGGTGCAACCGCGCTGTGTCATGATACCGGGGACGGTGCGCGAGTTGGCTGCGATTTCCGGCGGGGTATCCGGATCGTTAGTCAGAATCTGTTTGGCGCGTTTGCGCATGGTTTTGGATGGCAAGCCATCCAACATTTTTTCGCGGAGTTCCTCCGGGGAGACGCCTTCGATGGAATCAATCTCGCCGACGTCAGTGGGTGTGTCGCTGTACATGATGGTGGGTGGGCTGGTGGGTTAGTTGAAAAGTCCGAATTCCATGAGGATGGATTCGAGTTCCTCGATCTCCAAGGGCTTGGGAATGACAAGCTTCTTGTTGGCTTCGATGGCAAGAGCGAGCGTGCGGTATTCAGACGCCTGAGGGGCTTCCGGGTTCCACTCAATAACGGTTTTTCGGTTGATTTCGGCACGTTGGACGTCGTTGTCGCGAGGAACGAAATGAATCATTTGGGTGCCCAGACGCTCAGCAAAGTTCTCAATGAGGTCGCGTTCGCGGTCCACATTGCGGCTGTTGCATATCAGGCCGCCGAGACGAACGACGCCGGTTTTTGCGAATTTGACGATGCCCTTGCAGATGTTGTTAGCGGCATACATGGCCATCATTTCGCCCGAGCAGACGATATAGATTTCCTCGGCCTTGCCCTCGCGGATCGGCATGGCGAAGCCGCCGCAGACCACGTCGCCAAGCACATCATAGAAGACGTAGTCGAGGCCCACGGCGTCATCATAGGCACCGAGTTGCTCGAGCATGTTGATAGAGGTGATGATACCACGGCCGGCGCAGCCAACGCCCGGTTCAGGTCCGCCGGATTCGACGCACAGAGAGGAGCAGAACCCCTCCGAGCGGATGTCACCGAGTTCGACGTCCTCGCCCTCTTCGCGGAGGGTGTCGAGCACGCTGCGCTGGGCCAGACCACCTAGCAGCAGGCGGGTGGAGTCTGCCTTGGGGTCGCAACCGACGACCATGACTTTGCGGCCCATTTCTGCGAGTCCGGCGACGGTATTTTGGGTGGTGGTGGACTTGCCGATGCCGCCCTTGCCGTAAATTGCGATCTTTCTCATGCTGGTGTTAGTATGTGTTGTTAGTTGGTGAGGGCTGGTGTCCGTCAGGGGAAACGATGCCCGGCAAATGCATTGCAGAAGGCGTGCCAGAATCAGAATGTCTGGTGAAATTGCCGGTGTTAGGCGCGTATATCGTTGATGTTCAACGAGTAATAAATTTCCGCAGGGTGCCCTAGCGGGGTATTGGGCACGTAGGGGATCCTACAGGAATGTAGGATTGGGGGATTTGACCGACGCCGTGGTAGGCTTGGACGACGGTGCAGGGATGGTTGATTCGGCCGCGAATCATTCGACGGAGTTCCAACTCAAACTGATCTTTGCGCCCGCACTTCGGAACTCATCAATGCCCACAAGACAATCATCGAGCATGCGTTCGCCTTGCGGGGAGAAATATTAGGAGATAGGAGGGTATTCATATTTTGCGTGGTTCTCGGTTTGTCGCTGCAGGTCCCCTTGAATTTGGCAGAAACTCACAAGATAGGCAACCCGCGTCCAATCCCAACCGCCGCTGCTCGGAGAAATCTCTGTCAGACCTTAAAAACGACAGGCTCGCGTAAGTTCAATCGTTCTCACGGGGCGATCGCCAAGCGGCAGAAGCGTCTGGCTCCACTGATCGGGAGAGTGTAGGAGACCGAGTCGGGGGTATTGCTTAGATTGGCATCACCCACTGGAACTTGAACCCAGTCGGTGAGGTTTACCGAGGTCTCGACCCAGAATGTGCTCCCGTACTCGGAACTCGGAATGTTATGTCCGTTGGCCCATGTCACCTTGTGGTTCGCGCCCAGACCCGGACTTGTGATGCGGCCGGCATTCCGCATGAAATATGCAATGCCATTTTGTACGCCATCATGATTGGAATCAGCGTTGGCCGCACCGCTCACGCCGTTGGCCATAGCCCAGTTGGAGTAATTGGACAAATGGAGCGCCGTATTCCATGCCTGCGCCATGTGCTGGTAGCCGAGCGCGTTGGGATGCAGCCCGTCTGACAGATCGGTGCTGATATTCATGCCTTCATACATGGGGACGTATGCCACATTGCGGCCAAGTGCTTGGTGACTGGCGACGATGCCCGGTATGGTGGCATTGAAGGCCTGGACGTCGGGCTCATGACCGACCATAGGAATGATTGAGGCGACGAAGAGTTTCACATTGGGCCGGTAACCATAGATATGGCTGATCAGGGTGTTCAGACGGGTGGGGGCATTGACCATGTCATAACCCAGGTTGATGTCATTGCTGCCGATCATCAGCAGAATCTTGCTAGGGAAAGCCGCACCGGACCCGATCCACCCCGCCAGATTCTCGTCCAAGCCGCTGCGCCCACCGCCTGCGGCAATGACGTAGCCGCTGTGGCCCTCGTGATGCGTTTGGCCGAAGGTGCTGAGCAACGAGGTCGAGTTGTCGGTCAATGAACCCACGAAGGTGAAGGTGTCACCCCGGTTGTTCAAAAGCGTGTACAACGGGTCTCGATATCCGCCGGTGATCGGCACACCGAGTGTGATCGAGTCGCCCATGGGCATGACCGCACCCAAGGCGCTCAATGGCGGTTGGGTGGCGACAGTGAACGGCGAGCTGTTCGCTGGCGTGAGGTTGTCGCCGGCGGTTCTCGTGGCGGTTAGGACCACACCGCTTTCCGCCTTGGTGTAGGTGATACCGCTGATTGTGACCGAGCTTGTGCCTGCGGTGATGCTGCCGCTAACTGATCCACCGAGATTCCCGGTGCCCGTCTTGAGGCTCAAACTCACTGCCGTGGTGGCAATCACTGGCTGGGGGTTGCCACTGGCATCGCGTGCCTGAACCACCACACTGAAGGCCGTGCCGACGTAAGGATTGGGCCCGCCATTGACTGCGGGGATCGCCAGTTGTGTCGGCGGAACTGGGGCTGCGGTGGCGTATTTGAAGGTCGGGCCCAAGTAACGAACTGCGCTGGAGTTATTGATTTGCCAGCTAGCTGGAGTGGTGGCAGGTAAGGGGCCCGCCGAACCGGAAAATGCGACGCCGCTTGTCCACGTGATCCCGGCCCCCATGGTCGCCGTGGGAAGACCACCCGGCCCGATGAAATCCTCACCGTTTTGTGTGCTCATGATCACGTAGTTACCGGCAGGCAACACCACAGAACTCACCACAGCATAACGTGCGGGGCAAACGCCACTTGCCTCCGCAGGACTGGTGTTAAGCACGGAGGCTGAGACGAGTTGGGCACCACCTCCACCCGCGCCTTTTTGATAGATAGCCACCGTGTTGGTTTGCGGGTTTGTGTTTGGATCGAATTGCCCCAGCGCGGTGACCGTGATGGCCTGACTGAGCGTGAATTCCCAGCCGACGCAGTATCCGGAGCCGTTGCCGACGCTGCCACCGTTATTGGTCACATCCAGCGCATGGAACGTCCCGGCCGGATTGACCGTGCTGGGCACCGTGGCCATATTCTGGGTTGTGGCACCCATGCTGGAGCAGGCGATATTTCCTGAAAACGTGCCGATCGAGGCGCTAGCGGCTAGACGCACATAGATGGTGGTGCTGGCAATCGTGCCGCCTGCCCCGACGGTGATGGAGTTGCCACTGCCCGCATAGCCACTGGCCCCACCCACCCCTTGCGAGACTTCGAATCCGGCTGGCGGGGTGATCGTAATGCCAGCAGTCAAATTCACTGCGGATACCGTGAAACTGCTCGGGGTTGGGGATGCCGTTCCGTAAGTGCTGATCATGCCTGATAGGGCACCCTGAACGAAGATGGTAGGAGTTGCTCCCGGGGCTGGATCATACTTAAAGGTCGGACCGAAGTAGCGAAATTGAGTGGTATTCTCAATCGGCCAGCTTGCCGGTGCAGTAGCCGGCAAGGGCCCGGCCGCAGACCCAGAGCCGAGCGCCACCCCCTTGTTCCAGGTGATCCCGCGTCCCAAGGTCGCGGTCGGATTTCCAAAGGGAGAGACAAAGTCCACGGTGCTTTGAGTGCTCACGACCACATAGTTGCCGGGTGGCAGCACCAAGGGGGCGATCACGGCGTAGCGTGCCGAATAATTGCCGCTCGCCTCCGCAGGACTGGTGGCCAGAACGCTCGCCTCGGCCAGCTTGGCCCCGCCCCTTTGATAGATGGCCACCGTGTTGGCTTGAGGCGCATTCGTTGTTGGATCGAATTGACCTAGCGCCGTGACCGTGACCGTCTGGCTGAGCGAAAAATCCCAGCCGACGCTGAACGTGTTATTGTAACTAAATCCGCCGTCACTCGTCAGGTCCACCGCGTGCATGGCCTGCGCATTTCCATTGATGCACGCCGCGCCTGCCACCGCTAAAAGCGCAAAGTGTTTCAAAAGGCCCTTAAAATCTGCAATTAAATCCAATCGTTTCATGGTGTTCTACAGGGTTGTTTTTTCGTGTGGGTCGGCCCTCATTTGCGTTGGCTTGCTAATGACTGGTCGCTATTCAATCTCTAACGATGGATTCGAGCCATATCTTTACCCCGCAATCCCGCTGGCACCCATTCAGGATGGTGGAATCGGCGCGTTTGATTGGACATTCCCTATCCATAATTCGAAAACTACAGCAGCCCTGGCGGAGGCGGCAAGAAAAAAGACGTCTGACTGAGCGCTCTTATCACGGCGAATTTCGTCATGCACACCACCAGCAAACGGGTCAGCACCAGCAGGCATGTTCTCCGACAAATGTTGTTGATGACTTGGCACGCATCCTGCTTCGGTTGTGTTTGACTATTCCCCTTCTAATCATGTCGAAAAACAACGTGGAAAAGCTGCTGTTTGCGGGTGGAGCCGATAAGACGCTGCGCTTGAAATACAACCAGATCGAGAGCAAGGAGAACTTTGTGATGACTGCGGCGGCGGACGGATTCGAGTTTTCCCTTGAGGAGTTGGACGCGGTTCTCAAGGCTGAGGATTTGAGCTTTGAGTCGGAAGGAAATCCCCGATGCCGCTCGATTTGGCTCCGTTAGAGACAAAAACCGGCACGGCCGAGTTGGCTGGAGCCAGGATATGTGCGGGCATCTGAGATAGATTGTAGCGGCTCTTTGTGACCGCCGAGCGCTCGGCTATCTGTGAGCGCCGATGTGAATGAAATGACGCTTGTCCAATAGGCGGATTCATTGGCGGTTCAGGGTCATCGGCGGTCATAGACACGCCGCTATCAAGGCGACAGATATTCTTGCGCGGCTCATGAGCTTGAGGGAATTTCACAGAATTGAACTGGCTCGACCCAGTGGCTCTCTTGAGGTCGAACGGTGAGTTCTAAAGCTATTTGAGCGCATCTCGGCACCAGGCAAGGGCCATCAAGGCGTAGCCGGTGCCGTAGGGGCGGTGATAGTTGTAGAGGGGATAGTCCCACCACGAACCATCCTTTTCCTGATGGGAAAGGATGATGGCAGCGAGACGCTTGGCATAGGCGGCGTGGTTGGCCTTGGGCAGCAGGCGCGCCGCTTCGGTGAAATAGTAGATGCCGTAATAGTAGAAATACCCGGCGATGCGGAACGGTGCCTCATGTGGCACCGGGCGCTTGCGGCCATTGCTCAAGAACCCTTCTCGAGCCAAAAAACGGTCCGCCCACACGGTTAGCACCTGGTCGCTCACCGCCGCGTCGCCGAAAACCCGCAGGCAGGCGTTGCAGGCTTGCGAACGGCCGAGCGAGCCGGCCGGCCGGTTGATATCGAGGCGCGGGCGGTAGCGGTGTTGGAACGAATAGGTGTAGGAAAAATCCGGGGTTCGCTGATAGTTGATGGAGGCGATCGAGTGCTTGACAATCTTTGCGTCGAGGGTCAGACCCATGATGGAGCGGGCCTCGGCCATAGCTAACAGCACGGTGGCAGTGGTGAAGGACGTTGGCAGGCCGGAGGGCTTTTGAGTGGTTAGCCCATCAAATATATCCAGATAGCCCCAGCCACCGTTGACGTCCTCGTAGCGGTTGACAAGATCCACTTGCTGCTGGCCCAGCCGCGCCCAGACGGCCTTTTTGGCAGGATCGGATTCGCGTTGATAGAGGCGGGTGATGGCACGCAGGCCATAGGCGTGGCCCCAACAATTGTAGGTGCAGTCCTGGCTGGTTCGGCGCAGGTTGGGCAGCTCGGCAGCGGTCCAGGCGGCGGCTCGTGTGATGGCGGCGGCGACTTCCGGGCGGGGGTCGGCGGCATCGATGAGGCCGGCCAAGGCGAGGCCGGAGGCCCCGGCGCGGAACGCCTGATGGCCACCGGGCAGCGGAGCGAAGATGTTCAGATCCTTGGTCTGGGTGGCGTCGCCCCACGACCCGTTCTTGTGTTGATCAGCTAACAAAAAATCGACCCCTCGGCGGATTGCTGCGTCGAGCGACTCACGGGTGAGTTCCGGGAGAGGGATGGAGGCACTTGGCGGCGGGGATGGTGCCGATTTGTCAGGTTCAGCTGCGGTGGCGAAGCCGAGGAGCAGACCCAAGACGCAAGACGCAAGATGCAGACGCAAGCGGGAATCGGGTGAGGTCGGAAGTGGAAAATGACCGACAGGAAGATTGAAGAAATTGTTGAGCATATTCTTATCTTGCGTCTCGATGTCTTATGTCTAACGTCTATGGCGTTAGGATGACCTGACCGGCTTCCAGGCCGCTGAGGATTTCACAAGTGCCTTTGGCGGAGCGGCCGCGTTTGACTTGGCGGCGCTCGGTTTTGCCATCAGCCAGTTTCACTTCGGCAGTCCAGCCAGCGGGGGTAAAGGTAAGGGCTTTGGCAGGCACGGCAATGGCTGCGGCATTTTCGTAGGTGATGAGGGACACTTCAGCGCTGCTGCCGGGAACGATGGAAATGTCGGCGGGCCAGCTCACCTCGAAGCTTGTCCGATAATGGCCGTCGGGTTCCGGGGTTTCGGCGATTTTGCTAAGTTTGACGGGTACTTCGAGGTCTTCGCGGCCGGCGAGGGTGGCGCGGCCCTTGGCATCGGGCGTTAGGGAGCGGGCGATGCATTCATCGACGAAGGCGCTGAGGCCGAGTTTGGCGGTGGCTGGGATGAAAGTGGCGAACGAGCGTTTGAGGGGGGCCTTGCCGCCGATGACCAGGGTTTTGAGCAATTCTCCGCTAATCCAGCGGCCATCTTCGATGCAGCCGTGATAGAGCCAACCGCCAGCCGGAGCCTTGAATTCAAAGAGTTTGCGGTCGGCCTGCAGTCTGGCGAAAGCTTCCTTCTCGCGGGCCAAGGCGGTGGCTGAGGCTTCCAGCTGGATCGTTTGGAGTTTGAGATGACGGGGCAGATCGGCTTCCGCTTTGGCCAGGGCCAGGGCGGTGTCGCGCTCGCTGGCTGCGAGGGTTTCCGCCTCGCGGGGCAGCGTCACCTTGAG
>CAIQXC010000935.1 GCA_903875675.1 Akkermansiaceae bacterium | reverse complement strand
CTGGCGGGCTGACGCGGCTGTATTGTTTCAACGGGCCGGCGTGGTACGAGCGCGAGGTAACGATCCCGGAATCCTGGCGGAACCAGCGCGTGACGCTCTTTATCGAGCGCACCAAGTACACCCAGGTCTGGCTGGACGGTAAACCGTGTGGCGACAACATGATCCTATGCACGCCCCAGGAATATGCTTTGGGCCAGCTCGCGCCCGGTCCCCATCGCCTGACCATCGTCGTGGATAACACACGCAAGCCGGTCAAAAGCGAGGCACACCAGTGGTCCGACAACACGCAAGGTAACTGGAACGGAATCATCGGGCGTATTGAGCTCCAGTCGCGCCCGTTGGTGTCGCTCGGCGATGTGCAGGTGTACCCGGATGTGACCAACAAATCAGTTGTTATCGAGGTGCGCGTTTCCAACGCCTCCGGCAAGGCCGGGCACGGTAAACTAACCGGCTCGATCGAGGGGCCGGGCGTATCCATTAACTTGCCTTCCGTCGCTGTGGCCTGGGAGAAGGATGCCGGTTTCGCCACGATTCAGGCGCCGCTGGGCCGCGGCGCACAGCTCTGGGACGAATTCCATCCCAATCTCTACCAGTTGGAGATCCGGCTCGCTGCCGACGAGATGAGCGACGAACGCACCGTGACCTTTGGCTTGCGCGAGATTACCTGCCCGAAGACCCAGTTCGCCATCAACGGCCGCACCACCTTCCTTCGCGGCAAGCATGACGGCTGTGTGTTCCCGCTCACCGGGCATCCGCCGATGGACGCCGCTGGCTGGCTCAAGTATTTTATGGTGTGCCGGGAATACGGCATCAACCATGTCCGTTTTCATACCTGGACCCCGCCGGAATCGGCGTTCGAGGCAGCGGACCAACTCGGTCTTTACCTACAGCCTGAATTGCCGTATTGGGGCAACTACACGGCAGCCCAATGCGATGCACTGATGCCCGAGGCTGAGCGCATCCTGAAAACTTATGGCAACCACCCGTCGTTCGTGATGATGGCCCTGGGCAACGAGTGCAGCGACAACGGCCAGGTCACGGGCGACATGGTCCGGCGACTCCGGCAACGCGATCGGCGCCATCTGTACGCGCGGGGATCGAATAACTTTTTTTGGGCGCCGTCGGTCGCCGAAGGCGACGATTACTGGACAACCGTCCGCACGCGCACGGCCGAGGGTGGTCCCATGCACAACGTGCGCGGATCCTTTGCCACCGTGGACGGTGGTAACGGGCACATTCAGGTTGGCCCGCCCGGAACTTTGCACGATTATTCCATCGGCATCGCCGGGCTGCCAATTCCAGTTATCGGGCATGAGATCGGCCAGTTCACCGTCTATCCGAACTTCCGCGAGATCGTGAAATACACAGGTGTATTCCGAGCTCGCAACGTCGAGCATTGGCGGGACAAGCTTGCCGCCGCCGGCATGCTCGACCAGGCTGACGAATTCTTCCGCGCCTCTGGAAAGCTCGCCGCGCTCTGCTACCGCGAGGACATTGAGGCGGCCCTGCGCACGCCCGGCTTCGGCGGTTTCCAGTTGCTCGACTTGCAGGACTTTCCCGGCCAGGGCACGGCGCTGGTGGGAATGCTCGATGCCTTCATGGAGAGCAAGGGCCTCATCACCGCGCAGGAATGGCGGCAATTCTGCAGCCCGATCGTTTTGTTGGCACGATTTCCGAAATACGCATGGACCGTGGACGAGAACTTCAGCGCCAACATCGAACTGGCCCATTACGGCGAAAAGGACTTGGCCAACGCGAGTGTGACTTGGGCTATCCAGGACCGCCAGGGCCGCAACGTGGCTGCCGGAAAACTGCGTGTTGGTCGAGTCGATCAAGGCGGACTGCGCCAACTCGGAGTGATAACCGCACCGCTCGCCGACCTCCGGGAACCCACACGACTGAAGCTGACTCTCTCCCTTGAAGGGCAGCCGGTGGAGACTTGCTATCCCATGTGGGTTTATCCCTCGCGGAAGGCGGCCTCGATTGCTTCAGGCGTGCATCTGGTGCGCAACCTCGGGAGTGTCGAGATGGACTTTCTCGCACGCGGCGGTCGCGTGGTGTTTATCCCCGAGGCCAAGTCGACGATTTCCCGAAGCGTCGGGGGCGGATTTGCCACGGACTTTTGGTGCTGGCCCACGTTCAAAAACAATCCAGGCACCATGGGCATCCTCTGCGATCCAAGCCATCCCGCCCTGGCCGGGTTCCCCACGGAATTCCATAGCAACTGGCAGTGGTTCCACATCCTGACCAACAGCCGCCCGGTCATCCTTGATGGGTTGGCGACGGATATCCGGCCGATCGTGCAAGTCATTGACAATCTTGACCGTGT
>CAIQXC010000934.1 GCA_903875675.1 Akkermansiaceae bacterium | reverse complement strand
TGGGACGGTTGCATGTTCTCTAACGAAGTCATGATGCAAGCGGACACCTGGTCTAACATCCTTGCCGCGATGCTCCAGGTGCGCGAAGCCCACGGTTGGAACGAATAACAAATATCAGTCATGAAAACACTCAATATCGGCATGGTCGGCTATGGCTTCATGGGCCGTGCCCACGCCAATGCATTCCGTAAAGTCGGCAATTTTTTCCCGCTCGACCGGCAACCGGTTCTGAAGGCAGTTTGCGGCCGTGACGGGACGAAAGCGAAGGCATTTGCCGCCCAGTGGGGATTTGATTCCGTCGAGACGGATTGGCGCAAGCTCATCGAGCGCGACGACATCGACGTGATCGATATCGCCGCAACCAATGACATGCACGCACCGATCGCCATCGCTGCCGCCAAGGCCGGCAAGATGATCCTGTGTGAAAAGCCACTGGCGATGAATGCCGCAGAGGCCCTCAAAATGGTCGCCGCTGTGGAAAAGGCCAAGGTGCCTAACATGGTTTGGTACAACTATCGGCGGGTGCCTGCCGTGACCCTAGCCAAACAGCTCATTGACGAGGGCAAGCTGGGCCGCATCTTCCACTACCGCGCCAAGTTCCTTCAGGACTGGACCATCTCCAAAGACTTGCCCCAAGGCGGGGCTGGCTTGTGGCGCCTCGACGCCAAGGTCGCTGGCAGCGGCGTCACCGGCGACTTGCTAGCCCATTGCATTGATACCGCGTTGTGGCTTAACGGGCCGATGGACAAGGTCACCGCCACCACCGAGACGTTCATCAAGCAGCGCCAACACACGCTCACTGGCAAGGTCGAGTCCGTCGGCATCGATGATGCCAGTTTGTTTCTCGCACGCTTCGCTAACGGGTCGCTGGCCACCTTCGAGTCAACCCGTTACGCCCGGGGTCACAAGGCGCTGTACACGTTCGAGATCAACGGTGAAAATGCCTCGATCATTTGGGATTTGCATGACTTGCACCGGTTGCAATACTTTGATTATCGCGATGAGGGCCGGGTGCGCGGTTGGCGCTCGATCCACGTCACTGATTCGGATCACCCGTACATGGACAAGTGGTGGGTGCCGGGTTTGCAGATCGGTTACGAGCACAGTTTTGTGCATCAGGCCGCCGACTTCATTCAGGGACTTGCCTCTGGCACGCCCACCGCTCCGACATTCCGCGACGGCCTCGCCACCGACTACGTCACCGACGCGGTGCTCAAGTCCGCCAAGACCGGCCGCTGGGAAACCGTTAAGAAATAATTCCAATATCCTATCACTATCTTCATGACCAAAGACTCCACCACCATCCACAACGCCCTGGACCAGGGGCAGGGCATTCTTCGTCTAACACCCACTTGGGTGCCCCGTTCGTTCTGCGTTCCAGGCCGCCGCATCAAACTTCATCCCGACGACTATTACGCGCTGGGCGGCCAACGCGGCGGCATCGATGAGCGCTGGTTTTCCTCAACCACCCCGGCGGAAAATGGTCCTCTAACGGGTAAGTACGAGGGCTTGAGTGCCGTCGTGTTCAAAGATGGGGCGGCAGAGACCACATTCCTGTTGCGCGACGCTGTGGCGGAACTCAAGGGCACCGTCATCGGCGAGCGCTTGTGGCAGGCCCACGGCGCTTGGCCGATGTATTCAAAGTTTTTCGATAATCAGGGGGCGCTGCCTCATCACATCCATCATCGCGACGAGCACGCCAGCCTCACCGGCCAGCAAGGGAAGCCCGAGGCTCACTACTTTCCGCCGCAAGTCAACAACCACGGTGGAGACCTGCCCTACACGTTTTTTGGTTTTGCACCGGGCACCACCCGCGACCAAGTGCGTGAGTGTCTGGTGAATTTCACCAAGGGGGACAACAAGATCACCAACCTGTCGCAGGCCTATCGGCTTGAGCCGGGCACGGGATGGGATATACCGCCGGGCATTTTGCATGCGCCGGGCAGCCTTTGCACCTACGAACCGCAGCGTGCTTCAGACGTTTATGCCATGTATCAATCGCTGGTCGGCACATCGATCGTGCCCAGTGAATTGCTCTGGAAGGATACCCCGCCGGACCGCATGGGCGACATCGACTATCTGATGGAAGTGATTGACTGGGAGCGCAATGTGGACCCCGACTTCCGCACCAATCACTTCATGCGTCCCAAGCCTGTTAGGCCGGTAGAGGAGATGCGGGCCGATGGCTATCAGGAGAACTGGATTTGCTACAACTGCGAAGCCTACAGCGCCAAGGAACTCACGGTTTTGCCCGGTGCCAGCGTCACCATCAGGGATGCTGCGGCTTACGGCATGATCCTGATGCAGGGCCATGGCCGCATGGGTGTGTGGGAGATTGATACCCCCGCGCTGATCCGCTTCGGGCAGCTGACTTATGATGAGTTTTTCGTCAGCGAACAAGCCGCCCGCGATGGCGTGATGATCACCAATCCGTCGCTGAGCGACCCACTGGTCATGCTCAAACACTTCGGCCCGCTTAACCCGGACCTCGTGATCGGAGCATAGAACCGGCAATCCCCCCGATCTGGTCGAAACCTTTTTCGGGGGGAATCCTGTGGCTTTTATTGGGCGGCGGTAGAGAGACGATCTTTGCCGCTCATGGAATCGTGTTTTTTCATGGGTCGGCTACAACTCCAACCCTCAGAACCCAGTAATCGAACCCGTTTTTGACAACGGAGCGAGCCAGTTGGATTCCACAGGCGCATGCCCCGCCGGGTTGCCAACAACGAATCGAGGACAGCCACTCCGAGGAAGAATCCCGATTCCCGTTAGACCCCCAGCCTGGCCATTCTCCGCTCATCGCCCCAAATCGGCGGGTGCATGGCAATCCCGCCTTGAAATCCGTCAATTCCCGTGCATGCTCCGCCCCGCCCATGGCAGAGCCCTCATTTCAATCGTTACCCGGATTCCGCGACTTCATTCCCCGTGAATGCGCGGTGCGCAATTATTTATTTGAGACATGGCGGTCGGTGGCGCGGCGTTGTGGATACTCGGAATATGAGACGCCCATCCTCGAAGACACGGGGCTCTACCTCAAGAAATCCGGTGGCGAACTCTCGGCTCAGCTATTCCGTTTCGAGGACCAAGGGGGGCGCGACGTGACGCTTCGGCCAGAGGTGACCGCCTCGCTGGCCCGCCTTGCCGCGCAGCACCAGCGGGATTTTCCCAAGCCGATGAAGTGGTTTGAGATCGGCCAGTGCTTCCGTTACGAGAAACCGCAAAAAGGCCGAGGCCGCGAGTTCTACCAGTTTAACGTCGATATCCTCGGTGAAGCCGGCCCGGCGGCAGACGCCGAGCTCATCGCTCTGGCCATCGAAACCCTGTTCGCCTTTGGCTTCGTCGCCGGGGATTTTGTTGTGCGCGTGTCGGACCGCAAAGCGTGGATGGATTTCGCTGCACGCCACAATTTGGCTGAGGAGGTCGTACCTGAGTTCCTCAACATCATCGACAAGCTCGAACGGGAAAAACCCGACGTGCTCAAAACCAAGCTTGCCGCCTTCGGCCTCACCCCGGAGGAATTGCGTGAGTTCATCGCTGCCCCAGCCAGCGCCTCCACCGCCTATCAAGCGATCCTGGCAGATCTTACGGCCCGCGGATTTGCCGACTGTGTCAAACTCGACCTCTCAATCGTCCGGGGCCTGGCGTATTACACCGGCGTGGTATTCGAGGTCTTCGACGCCAAAAAATCCATGCGTGCCGTCGCCGGCGGCGGTCGCTACGATTCCTTGGTCGCCACCCTCTCCGGCGGCAACGTTGATCTGCCCGCCACCGGCTTTGCCATGGGAGACTACGTCATCCGCAACCTCATCGAGGAAACCACCCACGCCGCCATGCAGATGGAGGTTTGGCTGCAACGCAACGCTGCCGCCTGCGACGTGTTTGTGGTCGTCGCCGACGACAGCCAGCGCCCTGTTGCCCTTCGTCTGGTCACCGACCTTCGCCGTGCCGGCATCGCCGCGGATCTGCCCTTGGCCCCGACCAAGGTGCCCAAGCAATTCCAAAGCGCCGAGCGCTCGCGGGCCCGCTTCGCCTTGATTGTGGGTGCCGAGTATCCCGTTCTCAAGCTCAAGGTCTTGTCCAGTCGTGCCGAGGAAACTGGCCACGCCACCACCGCCGTCCCCTGGCTAATCGAGCGTCTCACCCAACCCGACGGCCCTCTTCTCGCATGAAGATGAGGACAATCTGCGGTCCATCTTCTTCCCTGATAATTTCCAACATATAGAATAGAACTTTCCCCCCATGCGCACCCACCACTGCAACCAACTCCGCGAATCCCACATCGGCGAGGCCGTCACGCTCATCGGTTGGGTTAATTCCGCCCGCGACCACGGCGGGGTTATCTTCATCGATCTGCGCGACCGCGAGGGCCTCACCCAGTGCGTGTTCCGGCCTGAGGAGAACCCGCTGGACGCCTCGCTTTCCCACACGCTTCGGGAGGAAGACGTGGTGCAAGTGACCGGTCGTGTTGCGATGCGCCTCGAAGGCTCGGGCAACACCCGCATTCCCACAGGTGCCATTGAGATTGTCGTCACAGCCCTGCGAATCGTCAACAAGGCGGACGTGCTGCCGTTCCAACTCGACAAGGAATTGTCCAACGAAGATATGCGGATGAAGTACCGCTATCTGGACCTGCGCCGCGCACGAATGAGCCGCAACATCCGCCAACGCCACACCATCACCTCCGCCGCCCGCCGCTATCTGGACGACGCCGGCTTCTATGAAGTGGAAACCCCGATTCTATCCAATCCCACACCAGAAGGCGCTCGCGACTTCCTAGTCCCGTCGCGCCTCAACCCGGGCCGTTTTTACGCCCTGCCGCAAGCGCCTCAGCAGTACAAACAACTGTTGATGGTGGCCGGTTTGGAAAAGTATTTCCAAATCGCCCGGTGTTTCCGCGATGAGGATCTGCGTGCCGACCGCCAGCCCGAGTTCACTCAGATTGACATTGAAGCGAGCTTCATCGGCCAAGATGATATCATCCCCCTCGTCGAAGGTCTGCTGGTGGCCATGTTCAAGGCTGGCCTCGATGTGGATGTGGCGAAAAACTTCCCGCAACTGACGTACCGGCAGGCGATGGATACCTATGGATCAGACAAGCCGGACACCCGTTATGACATGAAGATCATGGATCTGGCGGACATCTTTGCTGCTACCGAGTTCAAGATCTTCCGCGGAATCCTCGACGGCGGTGGCGTCGTCCGCGCCATCAATGCCAAGGGCTTCGCCGGCATCACGACCGGCCAAATGAACCGCCTCAACGAAATCGCCATCCAAGCCGGCCTGCCCGTCAAAACCCTCGCCTTTATCAAATGCGAGGGCGGCGAATTCAAAAGCCCACTGTGGAAAATTTTCACCGGCACCGAGAAGGAAGCCATCATCTCAAAACTCGCCATCGAGGAGGGCGATATCGTGTTCTTCGGGGCCGGTGCCATCGACACCGTGAGCACCATCCTCGGCCGCGTTCGCACAGAAATCGCCAGCATGATGGAGCTAACCAAAGATTCCACCGCCTTCAACTTCTTGTGGGTCGTCGATTTCCCACTGCTCGCCTTTGACGAGGAATCCGGCGGCTGGGGGGCCGTCCACCATCCGTTCACCCGCCCCCACCCGGACGACCTCCACCTGCTGGAATCCGGCGAATACGCCAAGGTGCGCGCAGTCGCCTACGACGTTGTGCTCAACGGCTACGAACTGGGCGGCGGCTCAATCCGTATTCACGAAAAAGACCTCCAAGCACAAATGTTCCAAGTGCTGGGCGTCGGCCCGGAAGAACAACAAATCAAGTTCGGCCACCTCCTCGACGCCTTCCGCTTCGGTGCCCCACCCCATGGCGGACTGGCCCTCGGCTTGGACCGTATTGCCATGCTCATCGCCGGCGAAGACTCGATCCGCGAGGTTATCGCCTTCCCGAAAAATAACAAAGGTGCCGACCTGATGTCTCACAGCCCCTGCCAGATCGAGACCAAACATCTGCGCGAGGTGTACGTCCAATCCACATGGAAAGGCTAACTGGTCCGGCGGTTTTGATAGGACAGGATCAGGCTGGCCGATATCCAGCAAGCACCGACGAGGCCGATCAGCACCAAGCCGCAGTATTGTTGGGTTTCCATTTCCCACTTGGAATGCCACGGCCGGGTGCTCCTGCCAGCCTCCGAGGTTGCCTCCGGCCGCTTGGCTCCGGCAAATGGCAATGGTTTTTTCAGCGCTAGGAAAATATTGCGCAAACCCTCATTGCGATAATCATTGCGGAAGGTCTCGGCCTCCCGGACTAACAAATCAATCCGCTCGTTCACAAAAAACTCGGACGCCGGACGTGCCGCCGCGTGCTCCGGCCACACCCTCATGGTTTTCACCTCGAGCTGATTGCCGTAGCGGGCAATCCGCGCAATCCGTGATACCAACGCTGCGGATTCCTCCGGCGTCTGCGCGCCGGCGGCCAGCAAGCGCCGAAGCCCCTCCTTGACCAGTTCGAATCGCTCGGCTTGCCCCGGGGTCATCTCGCCGCCAGCGTCGAGCATGGCATCAATCCGGCTCTGCAAGCCAATGCGCTCCAACTCGAACGGGTTGCGGGTTGCCTGTGCCACCACCATGCCCTCGTAGGCATAGCGCAAGGGCATGAATGCGGAGGGCACCGGGGCACCGCCGCGTTCTCGGTTGAGCGGCACCTTGTCAAACAAGGCCCGGTTCATTTCCCGATAGGGCACCAGCGCGCCAGCCAACAGCATTTGCGGCACCAACAACAAAGGCACCGCAGTGAGTGCCGCACGCTCGGTTTTGACCACTGCGGAAACCACCAGCGCCAAGGCTGTGCCGGTCCAAGCGGTCAAGGTCATCCACAGCCAATGCTCGAGAAACATTCCATAGATGTCCAAAAAATAATCTCCCACCACCACATACATCAGACATTGGGCGGAGGCCACCATTCCGAGGGCCACAAATTTGGCAGCCACATAGGAGGCCGCACGCGATTGACAATTGCGCTCGCGCCGAAGCATCGGCCGGTCCCGCAGCACTTCGGTTGCGGAGTTGGTCAGCCCCAGAAACATGGCCACGGTCACACTCAAAAACAAGTACGCCGGAATATGCAGCGCGGTGGACAAATGGTAGTCACCCATGGGCGAGGAGCGCAGCGTGATAGAGATCAATGCCGCCAGCACCGGTGCCTCAATGAACATGCTGTAAATGGTTCCGCGATTGCGTGCCTTGGAGAACAACGAACGCAGGAAATGCGTCGCAAATACCGCCAGCACCGTGCGAAGCCGCCGCTCCGGCCTGAGCGGCACCGGCAAGCCCGCCACCGCCCCCACATCGCTGAGACGCGACACCGGCCCGGCGCCCGGCAGCAGCGAGCGCAGCAGCGCGGCACTTTCAAAGCGCTCCTGCCAGAAG
The DNA here is from genome assembly GCA_903875675.1 of Akkermansiaceae bacterium. Classification (GTDB taxonomy): domain Bacteria; phylum Verrucomicrobiota; class Verrucomicrobiia; order Verrucomicrobiales; family Akkermansiaceae; genus Luteolibacter. The sequence goes on along the minus strand of CAIQXC010000934.1, from coordinate 14,796 downwards.
GCTGGCGGAAAGCGCCTAGCGGCACCGGTGTTAGAACCGCCGCCGATAGCGCTGAGTGGGGTTTCGAGCACATCGAACACGAAATCAGCCCCCTGAGCTGTGCCTCCCGCCAGCGAGGGATGGACGATGCCGAGTTCTTCACAAGCCCCATGAAAATACTCCACCATCCCGGTCGGGGTTCCAAAATATGACAGACATCCACCGCTATCTAACAATAAAACCTTGTCAAACAAGCGCAATACCAAGGCCCCGGGACGGTGCAGCGAGGCAATCACGATTTTTTCGCGGGCCAATGAGCGGAGTGTTTCGGCCACATGTTCCGAGTCTTTGGACGAGAGCCCGGAGATCGGCTCGTCAAACAAAAATACCTCGGCTCTGCTACCCAGATCCAAACCCAAATTCAAGCGGCTCCGCTCGCCACCGGATAGTGTTTTTTCTCCTGGCGAGCCAACCCGCCTCCGCGCAATGGATTGCAGCCCCAACTCTGCCAACACACTGTCCACGCGGCGCTCATGCTCCGCCAGCGATAGCCCCGGGCGGCGAATCGTCACCGCGTGACGCAAGTGCTCGCGCACCGTCAATTGCGGATTGAGCGCCTCCTCCTGCGGCATATACGCAATGAAGGGCACCAAGCGCTCGCGATGCTCGTAAAGCGCAATGCCATTCAGCTCAACCTTGCCGCGGGTCGGTTGCAATTGACCGGAGAGCACCGATAACAAGGTGCTTTTGCCACTGCCGCTCGGGCCGATGATACACAACATCTCGCCCCGCCTCACCTCGAAGTTGAGGTGATCCAAGGCCCGTGTGCCCGATCCGAAATCATGGATCAAATCCTCCACTTGGAGCGACTCAATCTGGGTGCGTTCCTCATCCAGAAAGCATTCCCGGAACCGGCATCGGACCGCTTGACTGCCCGATAAGCGAATCAACGACCCGTCCATGAGCACCGCCGTGCCACGCACCAACTGCCCGTCCACCCAGATGGGTCCCTCGCTCGACCTGACCTCCAACGAGCCCTCCGCACGCTCTGCGTCATAGCGGATAAATAACACAACCCGCGGTGCCAATTTGGCTCCTAGCAATAAATCACCCCGAGCCAATGCCGCCGCATCGTTGGAAACCAAGTACTCCTGCCGATCCCCCGCCAAGCGGAAACTGCGCCCGCTCTGAGTGGCACGCCGCCTCAACTCGTTGATCGAAAAACTCACCCCTGCAGCATCTCCCAGCCGTTCATGATTGAGGCACTGCACCTTTTCCCCCCGCCGCAGCGGGCCGCGACTCCCCGCGTGCAGATTCGTGTTGTGCAACGCTTCCACCTCCGCTTCCAGGCCGAAACTCACTCGCAAGGCACTCATCCGCCCACGATTGCGTGCCGCGATGAGACCCTCTTCCCCGGCCTCCAAATAAATCGAAGGCGTATTGCCCGTTCGTTTCACGTTGAGGAAAAACATCAAATCCTCGTGGCTGAGCGTCCAACCCGGGACCACCAGCGGTTGGCGCTCGCGCATCCGCAGAAACGATCCCGTCTCCAGCGAACGGCCACGAATCCACAAGGGGGCCACCCCGGTATTTCTCACCAGCACCAAATCCCCCGTCCGGTACACCCGGAACTCCTGCTCCTGCGCCACCGCCAACGGCGGCAGCACCACGTCAGAACCCGCCCCACCGAAAATCACCCGCTCGAATGGCAATCCATCATCTCCCGCCTCCCCAAGCATTTCCCGCAAAATCGCCGCCCCGTAATCCGGCCTACCCAAGCGCCGCATGAACACGTCAAAACTCGCCCGCCCCCGCTCCGAGCGCCCTGACGCATCCACCAACGTGAACAATTCCAAGCCGACCGCCAGCTTGCCCGCATCATTCAAGGAGTCCTTCAACTCTGCCGATACCCCTTGCAGTGGCCGTGGATTGCGCACCGCCCGCTGCAAACGCCGCCTCAACCAACCGTGATCCACCTCTGGAAACGCACTCCGTAGCAAATCCAAAATCATGTCCGCCTCTGCCGGACTTAGCTGGTCATCAAGCGTCGCAAACGCCGCAAATGCATCCACCAGCATCCCCACATGCGCGTCGGTTCCGGGCCGCAGCGCCCGCAGCCGACCAATCCCCGGAATGGTCCGCAACCACCTCCAACGCATCCATTGCGGCGGTGTAAACTTGATTTCCTTGCCGTGAAAGTGCCAGACCACGCCCACATCCATGCCAGAGCAACGGCCCACCGGCAAGAACTCCGCAAAAAAGGGGTTTTCTTTTTCCGTCTCTCGTTTACTCTCCTCACGCCCGCTGAGCACTTTGACCTGTCCACCATGTCCGAACAACCAATCCCCCCCCCGAACAACCCTCCCAACCGCAGCACAGGTGATGCCAGCGGTTTTAACTGGCGTTTGTTGATTCTGCTCTCCGTCGCCTGCCTCATCCTCGGCCTCGCCTTTTTCAACAACCCCTTAGGTGGAACAGCCGCCAAATCCTTCAGTTACTCGGAATTCCGCACCTACTGGGATCAGGGCCGCGTGCTCGTCGATGACACCAAGCACCCGCTCAAGGTCATCACCACCGATACCTCCTATGACGCCGAAATCAACGGCTTCCTCAGTCCCGAATTGATCAAATCCCCGGCGTCCGAAGAAAAAATTACCAACTTCCACGTCCCGGTGAACCTCACCCTCCAAAAGGACGAGATCACCGCCATCCTCGGCGACAAAATCCGCATTGAGGCCAAACCCGCCGCCCCTGACAAGTCGGCGACGGTGCCCCCGGCCGAAGCAGCGGCCGAGCTGCTAGCCACCGGCGACACCCTTTCGCTGCCGGAATTCCGCAAGGCCCTGGCTCTCGGCCAAATCCAGGTCAAGGATGCCGCCAATCCACTGCGCATCCTCACCTTTCCAGATAACTCCCAATCCGCGATTGTCGGCACTCGCAAAGTATTCAACAATTTGGTCCCCAAGAAATCTGCGGATGACAAAGAGCTGGCCCCTGCGCCTTTCACCGTCAGCGTCTCGGTACCCATTCTTAGCGACGAACTCAAACAACTCGTCAAAGACAAGGCGATCTGGGAACGCCACAAAGACTACCTCGGCAGCGCCATCGTCACCTTCCTGCCAGTCCTTCTCATCCTCCTCCTCCTGTTTTTCCTGTTCCGCCAGCAAATGAAATCCGCCGGCCGCGGGGCCATGTCGTTTGGTAAAAGCAAAGCCCGCCTGCTTTCCCAGGATCGCGTCAAAGTGACCTTCAAGGATGTGGCAGGCATTCAAGAAGCCAAGGAAGAGCTCTGCGAAATCGTCGAATTCTTGCGCGACCCTCGCAAATTCCAAAAACTCGGCGGCTCCATCCCCAAAGGCGTCCTCATGGTCGGCGCTCCCGGCACCGGCAAAACCCTGCTAGCCCGTGCCATCGCCGGCGAGGCCGACGTCCCGTTCTTCTCCATCTCCGGCTCCGACTTCGTCGAAATGTTCGTCGGCGTCGGCGCTTCCCGTGTCCGCGATATGTTCGAACAGGGGAAAAAAAACGCCCCATGCCTCATCTTTATCGATGAAATCGACGCCGTCGGCCGCCACCGCGGCCACGGCATGGGCGGCGGCCACGACGAACGCGAGCAAACACTCAACCAGTTGCTCGTCGAAATGGATGGCTTCGATACTCAGGAAGGCGTCATTATCATCGCCGCCACCAACCGCCCAGACGTGCTCGACCCCGCCCTCCTGCGCCCCGGCCGCTTCGACCGCCAAGTGACCATCTCACTGCCCGACGTCAATGGCCGTGAGGAAATCCTCCGCGTCCACGTCAAAAAAATCAAACTCGCCGCAGGGGTGGATTTATCCAAAATTGCACGCGGCACACCCGGGTTTTCTGGCGCTGAACTGGCGAATTTGATCAATGAAAGTGCTCTGCTGGCAGCCCGCCGCGGGTTGAGTGCGGTGACACTTGACGAGATGGAGGAGGCCCGCGACAAAGTCCGCTGGGGTCGCGAACGCCGATCGCTCGCCATGTCCGAAAAGGAACGGATCGGCACCGCTTGGCACGAAGCCGGCCACGCCTATCTCAACATGGTGCTCCCCCACACCAGCCCCCTGCACAAAGTCACCATCATCCCCCGCGGCCCTTACCTCGGTGCCACCATGTTTCTACCAGAAGGCGACAAATACTCGATCCAGAAAAAAGAAGCCCTCTCCAGCCTGGTGGTCACCATGGGCGGACGCATTGCCGAAGGGTTCCACAGCGATGATGTATCTAACGGGGCCTCCGGCGACATCCGCCAAGCGACCTCGCTGGCCCGCAACATGGTCTGCGAATGGGGCATGAGCGACAAACTCGGCATGATCGAATATGGCGAAGGCGATGCCCCCATCTTCGTCGGCCGCGGCGATACCGGACGCCACCCGAACTACAGCGGCCACACCGCCAAACTCATCGACGAGGAAATCAAATTCTTCATCGACGACGCATTTCGTCAGGCCACCGAAATCCTCAACGCCGCCCGGGATAAGGTCGAAGTTATCGCTCTGGCCCTCCTCGAATACGAAACACTCGACGCCTCACATCTCCGTGATCTCATTGATACAGGCGTCATGCGCAACCCGCCCAACGTCCCCAAGCCACCTCCAGTCCCAGACGAACTGCGGAAAAAGCCCAGCAAAAAAACCACCGAGGAGAACCAACCCGACGATCACGGCCCGATCCCCGCTGTGGTTGGCGCCCCCGCCTGAAGAATCAGGGAAAGCCACAGCCTCACCTGTCAAACCTCTGCAATGCCATGAAACGTTACTTGCTGCTGCTTGCCTCCCTGCTGACTCTGTCGCCTTGTGGATCCGCCGCCGAACCACCGGCACCGCCCTCCAAACCCATCGCCTTCGATACCCATGACGGCTACTTCGTTTCCAACAAATTCGAGGCTGCCGCCCCAACATCCTTTGTGGTTCTCAAGGACCAAGCATCTTTCGACAAGGTGTTTGGCGTGGGCATGGTCATGAACGACAAGCACCACCGCTTGCAGCCCGCAACCTTCGGTACCAAAATCGTGCTGTCGGCGATTCACCGCGGCAAGGCAATGGTCACCTATCAAGTTGCAAGCGTCACCGCCGAGTCTCAAACACTGGTCCTTCGCTACACCACAACTTCCAAGCCCAGCGAGTCCGCCGAGTTTGCCTGCCCGCTCATCATCTCCCTCGACAAAGGCGATTACTCAAAAGTGCGCTTCGTCGAAAATGGCAAGAAAATCAAACAGGTGGACATTGAACCATCTGCCAACGCCAAACACGCGACCAAGGACGTCGCCGAGCCCAAGCTCTAGTGTCCTTGAAACGCCAAAGGCGTTGTCGTTAGGTCAAGCGCCGGCGCTATATGATCTCTCGCAAGGGATCTGAGATGAATTGATAGAGGCGCGTCTATGACCGCCGACGTGCATGAGTTGGCGGATTGCCAATTAGCCGGGTTTATTGCCGCTGCATGGGCAGCGGCGGTCATAGACACGCCGCTACAATGCGATAAGGACACTGAAAGAGATGTCGTTTTGATGGCGTTCAACTCGTTGGCGAACTTTTGGGCTGATAGATATCAGCTGTCACTTTCGTTTAAATACTTCAATCGGTCCAATTCTTCGATTCATACCGCCACCTCTGCCAATTTCCATTCTTATATGAGCCACCTCCCCCACATGCCGCCAACCCCCTCACGCTGCCTACTCGCCCTTGCCTGCCTGATGGCTGCTGCCATCGCGGCACCTCCTTCCCAGGCCGACGTCAAAAGCGACTTTGTCCAGCCGCCGATCAAGTTCCGCTCCCGCCCGCTGTGGTTTTGGAACAATACCGCCGTGACGCCCGCCGGCGTCGAGGAACAATTGCAGGGTGCCCGCGACCAGAGCGGCTACGGCGGTTTGGCTCCCCTGCCCTTCGGGGCCAAATTCACCCCGAAGTACCTCAGTGACGAATATTTCGCCCTCTACGGAGCCGCTGTTAACAAGGCACGCGAGCTGGGCATGTTCATCACCATCTATGACGAATACGGGTTTCCTAGCGGCAGCTGCGGTGCCAACATGGGCGATGGGATCCCGCGCTTCAAAAATAAATTCCCCGATGCCACCCTCCGGCGCCTCGATAAATTCGAGGACGTCATCACCGGCCCCGCCCCCTACTCCAAGCCACTGCCTCCAGGCAAACTCATAAGCCTCGTCGCCATGAACACCGATACCAAGGAACGCATCGATCTAACAAGTAAGGCGGCCACTAGCAGCATCTCCTGGGATGTGCCCGCCGGATCTTGGAAAATCATGACCTTTGTCTGCGTGTTAGACGGCGATCCTAACGTCGATTACCTCGACCCCGAGCGTTGTGCCAAGTTCGTTAGCATGGTCTATCAGCCATACCATGATCGCTTCGCCAAGGACTTCGGTGCGACCATCGCCGGCGCGTTTTATGACGAGCCGACGCTTTACCGGGCCCAAGGCCGAACTTGGACGGAACGCTTCAACGAGACATTCCAAGCCACCTATGGTTTCAGCGCGGCCCCCTATTATCCGGCATTGTGGTATGACATCGGGCCGGAGACCCAGGCAGCCCGCAACTACCTCTTCGGCTGCCGTGCTGAAATGTACGCCGCGGGTTACGTCAAAACCGTTCAAGACTGGTGCAGAGCCCACGGCGGCATCCCGCTGCTCGGTCATCAAGATCAGGAAAATGTCAAAAATCCCGTCGGCGTCTCCGGTGACCTGATGAAATCCTACAAGTACCAAGATGTTCCCGGAATCGATAAAATCGGCTGGGACAATGACCCCGAGGCATATTACAAAATCGTGAGTTCCGTGACCTACAACTGGGACAAGGCCCAGTCGATGACCGAAACCTATGGAGCCATGGGCAACCTCAGCTGGGACCGCTTGTACTCTGTGGTCATGGAACAATACGCCAAGGGCATCAATACATTCGTGCCCCACGGCGTCTGGTATAACCTCGATAATATCACCTATCTCCCGGAATTGTCCTACCGCAATCCCCGCTACGCCGATGGACTCTCCGCATACAATACCTATATCAGCCGCCTCAACGTGTTGCTGCAGGCCCGCGGCCGCCACGTCGCCGACATCGCACTGATCTATCCTATAGCCACGCTCCAGGCTGGCTTCCATTTTGACGGAGCGATCAGCCCGTATTCGGGTGGGGTCAACATCCCGGAGGCAGATTATATCTATCTGGGAGAACTGCTGGCCACCAAGGTCTGCCGAGATTTCACCTTCCTCCACCCCGAAGTGCTCGACGAGCGCTGCACCGTCCAGGGCGACATTCTCAAGCTCAATAACCCCGTCAATTTCGAGGCATACAAGGTGGTGATTCTACCGGGCCACAAGACGATTCGCTGGAGCAACCTGCAAAAAATCAAGGATTATTACGACAAGGGTGGCAAGGTCATTGCCACCGGCCAATTGCCATGCCACTCGGCCGAATTTGGCCACGATGCCGACGTGGTGGCCACCATCCAAGCGATGTTTCCCAAGGCGACCCAACAAGTCATCGCCACCGCTTGCTCCGAGTGGCGGGAGTCTGGTGCCTACGAGGCCGCCAAGGCGATTGATGGCAGCAGGGACAGCCATTGGGCACCCTCCGAAGAGGCCGCCAAGCAATGGTGGCTGGAAGTGGATTTCGGTACTCCACAAACCTTTAACTCGTCCCTTATTGACGAGTACTCGAAACGAATCACCGCCTATCAGATCGAGGCTTGGAACGGCTCCACTTGGACGCCCTGCGCCAAAGGCACAAGCATCGGAACAAACAAAACCGATAAATTCCCGGCGGTCACCAGCTCACGGGTGCGCTTGCTCATTGACGGCGTCTCCGCCGGAAACCCCGCCATCAGTGAGTTCGAGCTGCGCCTGAATGACGGCCCTAACCTCGCCCATAGCGATGCGCTCATGGTGCAGGAAAATGCAAAAGGCGGACGAGCGATCTATCTGAATTCACCGAATGAGACGAACCTCCGCCAAGCGCTCGATCTTGCCCGGAAAGTGTATGACGTGGACATTCAAAGCCAGCAAAAGTTGCGCTACATCCACCGCGTGCTGAACGGCCGCGACGTTTACTTCTTCGCCAATCTGGGCGACCAAGCGGCAGATGCCACGGTGCGCTTGCGCGGCAACTTCACCCCGGAGGCGTGGGACCCGCACACCGGTGAGTTTTCCGTCCCGCAATTCACTCACTCCACTGAGGATGGAGAAGCCGTGACCTGCGTGAAAGTGCCGCTTGCTCCCGTTCGCTCTTGCTTCATTATCAGCAAGGAGTGAGGCATGCTCTCTATCGCATTCGCGAGATTTCCACACCAAACCCAACCCATCAGCAACTCCAGCAACACCCATCATGACGACCCACTCATTCCAATCGAATTCCAACGATAGCGCCCCGCAGACACGCCTGGCCTATCTGTTGCCTATCTGCCTGGTGGCCACCTTCGGCGGCCTGCTCTTTGGCTTCGATACGGGCGTCATCTCCGGGGCCATCGAACCACTCACCGCTAAATTCGCTCTGAGCGATTTCATGAAGGGCTGGGCCTCGGGCTGCGTGCTCATCGGTTGCGCGCTCGGAGTGCTCGTCGTCGGTCCGCTGTCCGACCGCTACGGCCGCAAACTCGCCATGTTTCTCGCAGCTCTCATGTTCTTTGTGTCATCGGTGGGCACATCTTTGCCCAATGATATCATCACCTTCATCATCTTCCGCTTCCTCGGCGGCATCGGCATCGGCATCGCCTCCATCACCACTCCCATGTATATCGCCGAAATTTCCCCAGGCAATATCCGTGGCCGCTTGGTCGCCGTCAATCAGATCGCCATCGTCAGCGGACTCGCCTTGGTCTATTTCGTCAACTACGGAATCGCCATTAAAGGACCGCAGTGGGCCGGTGTGACTCCACCATCAGCAGCGCTCACGCGGCTCAATCTGGCCCGTCTCACCCCTACCATGTTAGATTCTGAGCGCGGAACATTCACCCTGCCAGTGGGCTCCGACCAGGATGTGAAGTGCGGGATGAATGGCTCCTTGGGCGTGCTGGCAGACGCAACGCAGATGAAGCCAACTGCGGCGGCCCTCGCGACTATCGATGCGGTAAGCGCCACTCAATGCAAGGCGTCGATCCCCGAGAGTGCTCTTGCACGAGTGGATTGGGACGCATTCCATACCAGCGGTGGCGCTTACCCGCAGGCTGTGGTTAGGGTGTTGGCCCCCGCCGAGGCTTGGAATATTCATCATGGTTGGCGCTGGATGTTTGCCGCAGGCATCCTGCCCTCCATGATCTTTGCTCTCATGTTGCTCGCTATCCCAGAAAGCCCGCGCTGGCTCATCGAGAAACACCAAGATGACAAGGCCCGCCGCATTTTAGCCAAAGTCGCCGGCGAGCCGTTCGCCGCCGCCGAGTGTGCTGCCATCCGAGAAGCCCTGGCCGGTGAGCAAGGCTCCTGGCGTGAGTTGTTCTCACCTCGTCTGGCAGTACCTCTTGGCCTGGGGGTAGCTCTTGCAATTCTCCAACAGATCACAGGGATTAACGTCTTCATGTACTTCGGCACCACCATCTTCAACAACCTAAGCAGCAAAACCGGCATCGATGCAGGCATGCTCAATCAGGCGATTATCGGGGGTTCTGGGGTGATCTTCACTGCCATTGCCATTGCCACGATCGACAAGTGGGGGCGCAAACCGCTGATGTTTGTCGGCAGCGCAGGCATGTTCGTTAGCCTGGTGGCCATGGGGGTGATGGCCCAACAGATCAAGGATCCAGCATCCGCCGCATCTCTTATGTTAGCCTGCATCATCCTCTATATCGCCTGCTTCGGCCTCTCCGTCGGTCCGGTCGTGTGGGTGATCCTCTCAGAAATCTATCCCACCGCCATCCGCGGCCGCGCACTTGGCCTTGCCACGTTTTGCCTCTGGATCGCCGACTACATCGTTACCCAGACGTTTCCCATCATGGACAAGAACGCATTCTTGGTCGCCAATTTTAACCATGCCTTCCCGTTTTACGTGTACGCTTTCTTTTGCTTGGTGCTCTTCGGCGTGATGTTCCTCGTGCCTGAAACCAAAGGCAGAACCCTCGAACAAATCGAGAAATTCTGGAGCAAAAAGTGAGCCTCCACCGCTTCCGATCTGCTACCATTCACCCCGTCACCTCTGCAAATCGGTATTTGTCAGCCAGTGTTGCACGCAAGTGCCTTGTGGAACAACTCGCCTCTACCCCTCACTCATGAATTTTTTTTATTGAATTCGGCAAAGTTATCAAAATCGTGCTTGAAATGCCCTTTGATATCAGGTAGAGACGGGTCAGGGACTACCCTGAATAACAAAAAATCAACTGCTATGAAATCTATCAAAAATCTGACTCGTTTTACTTATGAGACTGCGGCCTTTCAGGGCTGGCGTTTATCCATCAGCCGCGCCGGTGCGGTGTTCACCAAGTATTTTTCTGACAAGAAACACGGTGGTGAAAAGGAGTCTTTTGCAGCCGCCGAGAGCGCCTTGGCCAGCCTGAACGAAATTCTAGAAGGTGCCAAGCGAGTCAACGGGAAGCATACGGCAGCCACGATCCGCAAGATCGAGAAAATTCTCGAGTAAGCGCAGTTGCTGGATAGACACGTGCCCTCGTTCCAAGTGCTTCGCCCGTGCATTTTTCGAGGCGAAGCGGACGATGGGCTCCCGGCGCTCATCTTTTGCAGTGGTATTTGCTTCAATTCACTGAACTCAGGGTTCGTTTACTGAGTGCTGATATTGAGCCGAAAGCATCGGCCCGATGGCCCGATGGGAGGATTAAAAAAATCACGGGATTTGGCATGTAATTTGCTTTGTTTTTCGAAGGAAGCCGGTTTAGATGAGTTGCGGCAAGCCGTTTCCCATCATGTCCCAGGTCTCACTTCAGCAGTCCTTCTCCCAGCAGCAAACTCTTGCGCCACAGATGCGCAAGAGTCTGGAGATTTTGCAGGCCGGCACCTTGGAACTGTCACAACTGCTGCGGCAGGCGCTTGAAAGCAATCCGTTGCTGGAAGAATGCATCGAATCAGTGTCGTTGGACGCCGAGGCTCCCGATCCAGAGACGGCAGACTCTCTGGAGCATCTCAATGAGACGGATGATGACTGGCGAGAGGATGCCATCACCAGGGGCCAAGCCAGCTCAAGGAGCCAGGATGACGAGGAGCGCCGACAACATTTCTACGATTCGATCGTCGCCCCGGAATCCCTGCAACAGCACTTGCAACATCAACTCGACCTGTCGATGATCGATCCAGAGTTGCGCCAGGCAGCGCAGGCAATTTTAGGAAATCTCGACTCACGAGGCTTTCTCGACCTGCCGATCAAGGAACTTGGCATTCGCCTCGGCTTGCAGGCCGCCCCCTTGGATGCAGCCCTCAAGCTGGTGCAGTCATTTCACCCACCAGGGGTTGGCGCGGCCGGCATCGCCGACTCCCTGCTGCTGCAACTCGAGCACACCGGTCATAAAAACAGCCTCGAATACAAGATTGTTCGCGATCATCTTGAGCCCTTGGCTCGCAAGCACTACGCGCAAATCGCCCGCACTCTGGGCACCAGCGAAGAGCGAATTGCCGAAGCTGCCGCGAGTATCGGTCACCTTTCGCTCAACCCGGGAGGTGAGTTTGAGCCCACCGACAACCCGCACGTTCTACCCGATGTGATCATTGAGCGCGAGGTCGATGGCCGGTGGTTGGCGCAGCTTACCAACGAGCACTTGCCGAACCTGCGCCTCAATGATTTCTACAAGGATATGGTTGGCAGCAGTGGCGTGGATGCCAAGACCCGGCAATACCTGCGCGATCAAATCAGCGACGGCCGCAGCTTGATCCGCGCCATCTACTTGCGCCAGGAAACCATCCTCGCCATCGCTCACAAAATCATTGAACACCAACTGCTTTTTCTGGAAAAAGGCCCCCGCCACCTGCGCCCGCTGACCATGACAAGCATCGCCGAGGAGCTCAGCATGCACAATGCCACCATCTCCCGCGCCGTGGCCGGCAAGTACCTTCTCACCCCCCACGGACTCATGGACATGCGGGCCTTTTTCACGTCAGGCTACCAAACCGATGATGGCGGGGAAATCTCCAACACCGGCGTGCGCCAAGCCATCCAACAACTCGTCGCCCGAGAAAACCCAACCAAGCCGCTGACAGACGCTGATCTAACCAGAAAACTGGCCGCGCAAGGCATCGAGATTGCCCGGCGAACGGTCGCCAAATATCGCGAGCAACTCAATATCCTGCCCGTTCACCTGCGCAAGTCGTCCTGAGTCATCAGCCGAAATTTCATCCGCGTTTACTGCGGTCTTCGGCGGCTTGGGTGGTGCCTTTGGCGGCTCGCTTGCGGGCGTTGGCATCAAGTACCCGCTTGCGCAAACGGATGTTTTTAGGCGTGGCTTCCACCAGTTCATCCACATCGATGTACTCGATGGCGCGTTCTAACGAGAAACGGATCGGTGGGGTCAGCTTGGAAGTTTTATCCTTGCCGGACGAGCGCATGTTATCCAGATGCTTTTCCTTGACCGGGTTGACAGGCAGATCGCCGACACGGGGATTTTCTCCGACGAGCATGCCGGCATAGATGGCGTCGCCTGGGCCGACGAACAATTTGCCGCGGTCTTCGAGGGTTTGCAGCGAGTAGGGGGTGGCCAAGCCGGCATCCATCGAAACGAGCGTGCCCGTGGTGCGGTTAGTGATCTCTCCCGCGTACTCGGCGTATTGCTTGAACAGATGGCTCATGATGCCATGGCCAGAGGTTAGATTTACCAACTCGGTTTCAAAACCAATCAAGCCACGGGTCGGAATAACCGCCTGAATGAACGTGCGACCACTGGGTTCCGTATCCATGTGTTCCATCAGGCCCTTGCGATTGGCCATGATTTTGAGAATGCCTTGAGTGAAATCCCCGGGTGCTTCGATGTAGAGGGTTTCAAAAGGCTCTAGCAATTTACCCGCATCATCGCGACGGAAGATAACCATTGGGCGGGAGACGAGGACTTCGAAGCCCTCGCGGCGCATTTGTTCAACCAGCACGGCGATTTGCATCGCTCCGCGGGCAGACACATTGAAAATGCCGGATTGATCGGTGTCCTCAACCTGGATCGAGATGTTGGTTTTCAACTCGCGCATCAACCGGTCGCGAACGGCTCGTGACGTGACGTGCTTGCCCTCACGTCCGGCGAGCGGGCCATCGTTGATGGAGAACTGCATCTGCACGGTGGGCGGATCGATTGCGACGAAGGGCAGCGGATCCATATCCGGCGAGGCCGAAAGGGTTTCGCCGATGTCGATGCTTTCAATGCCAGCCGCAATGCCGACGATCCCGCCAGCGCCACAGCCTTCCGAGTCGGTCGTGGCCAACCCGGAGTAGGTAAAGGTCTTCATCACTTTAGATTGTTGTTTGCTGCCGTCCTTGCGCAACAACCAGATGGTATCACCCTTTTTGACGTCACCGCCAAGGATTTTGCCGATCGCCACACGGCCGACGTAGTCATCCCACTCGATGTTAGACACGAGCATGTGAAATGCTGCCGCAGGGTCCGCCTTTGGCTGCGGGATGAACTCGACGATTTTCTTCAACAGCGGGATGCAGTCGATGCGTTCATCCTCCGGGTGGTCCATGAAATAGCCGTCGCGTGCCGAGCCATAGACAAAGGGCGCGTTGAATTGGTCGTCATTGGCATCCAGATCGAGAAATAACTCGAGCACCTGGTCGTGGACCCTGAGCGGTTCGGAAAGAGGGCGGTCAATCTTGTTGATCACCACAATGGGCTTGAGGCCCTCCTCCATCGCCTTGCGCAGCACGAAGCGAGTCTGGGCCTGGGGGCCACCGGAGGCATCGACGACGAGCAGCACGCCATCGACCATTTTCATGACTCGCTCGACTTCGGCGCCGAAGTCGGCGTGGCCCGGGGTATCGACGATGTTGATGGTGTAGCCCTCCCAGTGGACTGAGGTGTTTTTGGCCTTGATGGTGATGCCCTTTTCACGCTCGAGGTCCATCGAATCCATGGCTCGCTCGGTGACGGCTTGGTTCTCACGATAGGTGCCTCCAGCTTGCAGAAGCTGGTCCACGAGGGTGGTTTTACCATGGTCAACATGGGCGATAATGGCGAGATTTCTGATTTTCAGGGACATGCGGCGATTGGGGGAATGGAACCAGCTTAACGTGCGGGGAGCGGGTCTATGCACGCCTTTGCCGCAGGTTGCAAGACAGGATTCGGGAAATTCCGAGAAATTCCGAGTGCAAATTTGAGAAATGAGACAAATTGCGTCTGCAAGAGCGATTTTCGAGGCATGATACTCGCTCGCTGCATGTTTCCGTTGGCCATCGTCGCAAGCCTTGTGGCAGCCCTGCCCAGTTTTGCAAAACGCGCCGCGCCTGTGCCGGTGGCACCCTTGGTGGTTGGAGAAACCACCTTCCGAGTCCAGCATTCCCCTCTCGGGCTGGTTGAGGCCGTGGACACCAAGAGCGGCAACCCGCTTTGGACGAAGCAGATTTATGTGACACGCTATGACCCAGCCCTCGAACGCGACGTCCAGGACCGCTTCATCACCGGTCTGCGTGCGGAAGATGGCGGCATCATCGTCACCGTCGAAGGGGGGGCCGAGTATTTGCTCAACCGCGGCTCGCTGGAGGTAACCCGTCGCGAAACCCAGCCCAAAAGCGAAACCCAGCCCAAGACCGAAACCCAGCCCAAGACCGAAACCCAGCCCAAGACCGAAACTCAGCCCAAGCCCGAAGCTCTGCCCAAGCGCGATACCCTGCCTAGGCCCAAGGTCCCGCCCAAGGTCGGGGGCTAGCG
>CAIQXC010000933.1 GCA_903875675.1 Akkermansiaceae bacterium | reverse complement strand
TAGGCACTACATTTTCATTTCCAAAAACTTAACTTGTTGCAAATCAACGAGTTAAGTTTTAGAGTCTCAAAAACAGCCTGAAAAAAGGCCGAAAAAAGGCAAAAAAGTGCAAAAAATAGCGGGTTCTAACAACCTTCTAAGAAACTCGGGATAAGCCCGCTTACTCCAATTCATCCTCATCTCCACTGCGGATTTCAGGATCAAACAATCTTGTGTGGAAAGAACCTGCTGAGGTTTCCGGTGATGGGCGAGGTGTCGCCGCGGGCGGATAGCCCGTGGCAGCCGTCACCGACCATCCAGAGACCCCACACGAAATGCATTTGGCTGGCGGTGAACAGGTTGGCGTGTTTTTGGAACACGCGGGGATTGTCTTGGTAACCATCGGCCCCGACGCAGGTTTGTTGGTTTCGATCCATCAGGGCGATGCCGGCACCTTCGCGCCCGAAGAACGGCTTTTCAACCCATCGGGAAACGCCTTGGGCGCACAGGGTTTCTTTGGAGAATGTTGCCGGGAGCAGGATCGGATGGCCGGGATTGAGTTCCCACAGGATGGGCAGGATGGCTTTATTGGAGAGCATCATCTTCCAGATCGGTTCGATGAACCGTGATCGTTCCTGCCCGATTTCGCCGAAGAACGGCTCCCGGACCATCCATTCCCATGGGTAGAGCTTGAACAACTTCTCGATGGGAATTTCGTCGAGGCCGGTGAATCTGCCGGCCGGAGAGAACCCGATTTCCTCCATGTCCATGAGTTCGACGGTTTTCCCGGCCTGCTCGGCGGTTTCGGCGAGGTAGGCAATGGTTTGCCGGTCTTCCAGGTTTTCCCACGAGCAGGCGAAGTGAATGCGGTATTCCGGGATGAGTTTCCAGCGGTCAATGAGCGCTTCGTGGATGGAATTGAGCTGGTCGCTTTGGGGTGCCACAGCTTCCAGCCAATCCCACTGGATGACGGACGCTTCGAGCAGGGAGGTCGGCGTGTCGGCGTTGTATTCGAGGAGTTTGGGCGTACCGGTGCCGTCCCATGCCAGATCGAACCGGCCATAGATGGAAAAATCTTTGGCCATCCAGGAAGTCTGCACTTGGGCGGCCACCGGGTCGGGGATGGCGAGCCGGCCAAACCAGTCGCGGCGAACGATTTGTTCGCATGCCTCAAGGCACAGCGCGTGCAGCTCGGTGGCGGCGTCTTCCAGCGTCTCCGCTTCTGGCAAGGAGATTGCCAGGTGCTGGCCTTCAGTCCAGTAAGGTTCGCTGCCGGCACCGTGCCAGATGAGGCCAGCTTCCTCAACCTGTTGCTGCCAGTCCGAACGGGGTGTGTTGGTTTGAAGTTGGATCATGGGATTAGCTGGCGCTTGAGCCGTGTGCGCTGCCGCCGAATCCACCGCGGACGGAGGCACCGGATGCCGAGTGGATACTTGTGCCGCTGGCGCGGCTTTGGGCGACCAGGCTGCGGTAGCTTGGGCTGGCTGCCGCGTAGCTGGCGACTGCCGACCGCTGGCTGGCCAGGTTTTGTTCCCACACGCCGGTCCGGGTGCTGGCTTGTTGGAATCCAGGTCCGGGGGTGTAGGTGTTGCGGTTGCCGAAGATCAGCCAGTACATCATCAGGTTGGAGCCACCATGATAGGAGCTGTAGTTGGTGTTTTGGGTTTGTCCCGCGTCCTGTTCTGCCTTTTGCTCTGCTTCCAGTGCCAGCTCGATTTTCTTCAGGGCTTCCGGGGTCGGGCGGGTGGGGCCACCTTCGTATTCAGCCACGGCGGCATCCTGCCACTTTCCGTCGACGTAGTATTGTCCATCCTGTTCCATGCCATACGGATTCTCAAAGAAATCGTGGGCATTGGCGTGGTAATACCCGAGCTTCGGGAGGTAGAAGTTGTTGTCGACCTCTCCGTTTAACAGTTTGGCCTGCTCGCGGTCGAGTTGCTCGATTTGTGCCTGGCTTTCAGCCATGGCCACATCATTCTCGGTTGCGACAGGGTTGTTGCATCCTGGCAGGGCAGCGAGGATGCAGAGGGTGGACCATCGGAGGATCCCGTTGGGGTTGATGTAGGTGCGAAAGCTGCGTCGTTTCATGGGAATTTGCACCCCCCCTGATTTTCCGGGCAGGCAGTGCACGGGGTTGTTTTCATCGGTTTCGAGATGAAAATAAAGCAAAAAGCCGGGTCTGTGCCCCGGCTTTTCAAGCATGCGGATTATACCGATATGGCAGCCAGGGACAGCAAAGATGCCGCTGATCATGGCTTCCACCGAGCCCGCAACATGCGCGCCTTCGGTCACGTAGCTAGGACACATGAATCGAACAACGATGATCGCCCTGCTGGCCTTGCTTTCCACGATTCGCATTGGCATGGCCGCCGAAGACAAGGACCCACCGCCTGCCGCCGACCCCCCATGGCAGGCGCTGTTCGACGGCAAGACGCTCAGCGGCTGGAAAGTCGCCGGCTT
>CAIQXC010000932.1 GCA_903875675.1 Akkermansiaceae bacterium | reverse complement strand
GCAACATGACGTTTAGCGTGACGTCGAACGTGATTGCGAGTTACATTCGGAGTTCCGCGACAAGCGATGTGAACTTTGGGTATGCTGGCGTCGATACCGGGGCGATTACAGTCACCTACACGACCATCCCCGAGACATCCACTGCGATGTTGGGTGGGCTCGGCGTGCTGGCCCTGCTGCGCCGCCGCCGCTGATCGCATTGTTTTGGGGCTTGCCAAAAGGGCTCGGAGGGTTGAGAAAGAGCTTTCTCAACCCTTCAGTTTTTATGATTATTTTCCGGCGTTTGCTTGTATGGCTCAGCTTGGTGGTTTTCGTTGTAGCGGGTCTTGGCTGCGCTTCGTCCCGCCGAATGTTGGAGGTATCGGTATTTGGCGAGGGCAACGAACGCCTGACGGATAAGCGGGTGAATTTATTTCCGCTTTATTATGCGAACCGCGAGAAGCACTCGGTGCTGTGGCCCGTCGGCGACTGGGACGATCACGGATTTGCAATTCGCCCATTGATCAACAAGCAGGACGAGGACTACTCGGTGCTTTTCCCGTTGTCCTCCTGGAATACCAAGGACGGTGATGGCTGGGCGCTGACGTCGTGGTGGGACAAGCAATCGTTTGCCGTGCTGCCGATCGGTGGCAAGGGCCGCGACTGGTGGTTTGCCGGGCCGCTGGTACGCAGCAACACCTTGTCAAAGGATCCGGGCACGGCGCTGGTGCCGGTGGCCTACTGGGACAAGGAGACTTGCTGGGTACTGAACAGTTGGTGGAGCAAGGATTCAAAGGGGTTTTTGCCGGTGTTTGCAAAAGGCCGGACGTGGTGGGCGGCGGGCCCGTGGGTCCATTTTGACGACGGAGCCAACTTTGTGCTGCCGGTGGCCTACTGGGATCGCCACACCCTGTGGCTGGGGGAGATTTTCTATGGCCAAAACCCAGGTACTTCCGGCGGCTACGCCAAGTGGCGCTCGATGCTCGGCCTGATGGCCTTTGGCGAAACCACCGCCAAAGGCCGGGAATGGTGGGCCTTGCCGCTGTTGACCTATCACAACCGGCAGGGTGAAAACCTCACCCACGTGAGTTTTCCGCTGTGGTGGCAATACGACTCCGCCAAAGCTCATTCAAGGACGTTGTTTCCCTTGTGGCACCAGCAATCCAACACCGCCAATGGCTTTTCGTGCTGGATCACCCCACTGGCTGGCTATGGCGGCAATCCCGCTGCCGACACCCATTTGATCAACCTGTTCGGCCCGCTTTACTGGGACTACCGCGACCCGCAGCAACGCATCATCAACGTGGCCGGCCTCTACAACCGGATTGGCGATGCGCATTACGGGCTCTTCGGCTTGGGCAAGGTGCAAGCCAATGCGCAGGGGACCACTTGGCGCGCCTGGCCCTTTGCCTGCGGTGCGGATGGCCCCGGCATGAGCGGGACGGCGGATGGATTCCTGCAGGTCTCCAGTTTGTATTGGCAGGGTGCCAATGACAAAAAATCCTCATGGCATTTCTGGCCGTTGATGGCCTGGGGCGAACATACCCCGACCTATCAGGATTCCAAATTCCTGCTCGGTTCGATTGGCGACATGCACCAAACCGACGCCGCTGAGGGATCGGCCCGCGTCTCCCGGCAACGCTTGGTTTACCGAACCGAACAAACCCGGCCCCTGCCCGGTGCGCCGAACTGGTCGTGGCTGGCGCAGGCCCATGGCAGCGTCGTCACCTCGGACACGCTTTCCACTTTGCTCACCCACCACGAGCGCCAGACGCACCAACAACTGCCGCAAGGGACGCGCCCGGCGGATGAGGCATGGATCGGGCTCGGCCATTGGCTGATGTGCCCGCAAGGCCCCGGCTGGAAGACCAACCAGGATATCCCTTGGCAGTGGAGCCAAAATACCCGCCGCGCCGAATTGCCTTCTGACGCCAAAGCCCACCCATCCCGCGCTGTGCCCTATCCATCGGCCCGCGACGTCCGCGCCACCCTTGCCACCCTGGGGGTGAAAAACCTTCCCGCCGTCAGTGACTTGGCTGCGACCGGCACCCGCCCGCAAGATCGCAAGCGCCTGGAACAAGCCTTGCGGGATTCAGCCATCACCTGGAATACCTCGCTGCGCCGCCTCGACCCCATCATCCCCCTATGGCAGCGCTCGGAAGAGCGCGAGGGCGATGGACAAGCCGTCAAGGATGAGGCTCTGTGGGGCTTGCTGTGGGACTATAAACGCAACCCGAGCGAGTCGAGCTTCCGTCTGTTGTGGCGAATGTATGAGCGCCAGCAGGAAGGCCAGGGCAAGCAAGCCACGGTGCGGCGCAACATTTTCCCATTTCTGCGCTGGGATTCCAGTCCCGATAAATCCCATGTATCGTTGCTTTGGAACATGGTGGATTGGCATACCACCAAGGACAAAAATTCCGGGGGTCACCTGTTGTTTATTCCATGGGGCCACGATGATGAATAAAGCCGCGCGCCGGTCCCTCAGAACACTCGTCCAAAGTGGCAGTTCACCGTGACATCACGGATCTTGATGTTTGAAATTCCTGGACCTGTCGATGAGGCCATCAAGATCACGAGTCCTGACCCATATCGCCAAGCCGCCTCGCGGAAAAAAAACGATCAGCGGATTTCTGGCAAAAATCAGGCTTGAACCGGGGCCGGGAAAATCAAATACTCCATTCATGGATAACGAAACCCTCTACCAGCAGCGCCTGGCCCGCTACGTCACCGCCATGCGCAACGAGAAGCCCGACCGCATCCCGATCCGACCGTTTGTGGCCGAATTCACCGCTCGCTATGCCGGCTACACCTGCCAGGAGGTGGCGCATGATTACACCCGTGCTTTCGATGCTGCGGCCAAGTGCGCCCGGGACTTCGACTGGGACGCGGTGGTTCCTAACATGGTCTATGTATGGACCGGGCTGGCGCAGGCCGTCGGGCTGCGATATTACGGGATACCAGGGATACACATTCCTGCGACCACCGGTTTCAATTACATCGAACCGGAAGAGGATGAGTCGTGGATGCGGGCGGACGAATACGACGCACTCATCGCCGACCCCACCGGCTTTCTCTACAACGTCTGGCTGCCCCGGGTGTCCACCGAGGTCAGCAAGCTGGGCGAACCCGCCACCTATCGCAACAACCTGTCATTTGTGAAGGGCGGCATGGCCATGCTGCAATACTTTTATGCGTTTGGCCCGCAGGCTGGTCGGCTGCGCCTGGAATCGGGCACCGTCTCGGCCATCGCCGGCATCTTCAAGGCACCGTTTGATATCTTGGCCGATAAGTTGCGCGGCTATATCGGCCTAACCATGGACATGGTCACCCAACCGCACAAGGTGCTCGCCGCCTGCGAGGCGCTCATGCCGCATCTGTGCCACGTCGGGCTGGGCACGGCCGACGCCTCCAAGCAGGTGCCGATAGGATTTTGGATGCACCGCGGTTGTGTGCCGCTGGTCTCACCGAAGACCTTCGACACCCATTACTGGACGACGCTCAAGCCCATCATCGAGGAGTTTTGGAAACACGGGCATCAGACGTTGTTTTACGCCGAAGGTAAATGGAAACACCACTTCGATAGCTTCCGAGAACTGCCCGACCGATCTATCGTGTTCCACTGCGACCAAGACGATATCTTCGAAGTCCACCGCCGACTGCACGATAAATTTGCCCTGAGCGGTGGCGTGCCTAACAGTCTTCTGAGCTTCGGCAAGCCTGAAAAAGTCCGCGAATTCTGCGAACGCGTGATCCGCGAAGTGGCCGCCGAGGGCGGTTACATCATGGACGCAGGGGCCATCATGCAGGACGATACCAGCATCGATAACCTGCGCGTTCTCACCGATGTGACGCGCGAGTTAGGCGGCTACTCAGCCGGAACCTATCAATTGCCGGTGTCTCTGCCCGCCAGCGAACTGCCCGCCT
>CAIQXC010000931.1 GCA_903875675.1 Akkermansiaceae bacterium | reverse complement strand
GCTTGGAAAAGCAATTTCATGTGGTGGTGGAGCCGGCCCGCTTGCTCAAGTTAGGCGTTACCTTCGAGCAGTTGGCGGAGGCTCTCCAAGCGAACAACCAGAACGTCGGGGGCGGCCAAGTTGTGCGGGCCGGCGAGTCGTTGTTAGTCCACGGCATCGGGCTGGCGAGCGACATCAAACAACTCGGTGCCATCGTCATCACGGCTCATCAGGGGAATCCGGTGCGGGTCAGCGACGTGGCAACCGTCAAGGTGGACCACGAGATCCGGCGCGGCGCGGTAACCAGTGGCGGACGCGGTGAAATCGTGTTAGGGCTCGGTTTCATGCTGATGGGTGAAAACAGCGCGGTGGTCACCAAAGCGCTCAAAGCCAAACTCGCCGAGGTCCAACTGACGTTGCCTGCGGATGTGCGCGTCGAGGTCCTCTATGACCGCACCGAACTGGTGGACAAGGTCATCCAGACGGTTCAGGAAAACTTGCTGGTCGGCGCGTTGTTAGTCATTGGTGTGCTTTTTGCATTTCTCGGCAATCTGCGAGCCGGGTTGATCGTGGCGGCGGCGATTCCGCTCTCGATGTTGTTTGCCGGGGATTTGATGCTACAAAGTGGTATCGCAGCGAGCCTGCTGAGTCTCGGCGCGGTTGACTTCGGGCTCATCGTCGATGGCGCGGTGGTCATGATCGAAAACTCGATGCGCCGCCTCGCCGAACAACAACAGAAACTCGGCCGTGATCTAACGCCCGACGAACGCCAGCATGTCTTGCATCAGGCACCTTTGGAAGTGGCGCGGCCAGTGGCCTTCGGGGTGGGCATCATCCTCATCGTGTTCCTGCCGGTGCTCACGCTCGAGGGCGTCGAAGGAAAAATGTTCAAGCCAATGGCGCTAACCATGATTTTCGCGCTGGCCGGCTCGCTGGTGCTTTCCCTAACATTAGTTCCGGTGCTTGCCAGCCTGTTGCTTCCCAAACGCATCAAGGACAAGGAACCCCTTCTGGTGCGCCTGGCACATTGGATCTATGCACCCGTGCTCGCCGCCGCCCTGCGCCTGCGCTGGCTCGTGCTGTTAGGATCAGCCGCTCTGGTTGCCGGAGCCGCAATGCTTGCCATGCACACCGGCGGCGAATTTCTACCCAAACTCGGCGAGCAGGCAATTGTGGGAACAAGCGTGCGCCTCGCTGGTGTCTCCGTCGAGGAAGCCGTGGCCCAAAATGCCAGATTGGAAAAACTTCTGCTGGAAAAATTTCCAGATGAGATAGCGAATATATGGACGCGATTGGGCACCGCCGAGGTGGCTACCGACCCGATGGGCATTGAGTTATCTGATTTTTTCTTGGCGCTCAAGCCGCGTGAGCAATGGAGCCAGACCCGCACCCAGGGCGAGTTGGTTGAGAAGATGAAGGAATTTTTCGTTAAGATGCCTGGACTGACGGTGGCGTTCTCACAGCCGATTGAGATGCGGATGAACGAGCTCATTGCCGGGATCCGCTCGGACATTGGGATCAAGATATATGGGGACGACCTCAACCAACTGCGGGACCTCGGTGCGGCAGTGCAAGCGGCGCTGGGTAACATCCCCGGTGCCAACGAGGCCACCGTCGAGCAACTCACCGGGCAGCCGGTGTTGCAGGTGCAGGTGGACCCGGAGGCCATCGCCCGCCTCGGTGTGCCCGCCCGAAACGTGCTCAATGTGGTTGAAATGGTCGGCACCAAAAAAGTCGGTGAGGTCCGCGAAGGCCAGCGGAGATTTCCGTTAGTCATGCGATTGCCCGATGCCCAGCGCAGTGATCCGTCGGCACTGGCGGCCACCATGCTGGCCACAGCATCGGGCGCGGTGCTGCCGTTAGAGCGGGTGGCATCGGTCAGCGAGGTCGAGGGCCCGGCCGCCATCAACCGCGAGTGGGGCAAGCGGCGCATCACGGTGCAATGCAATGTGCGTGGCCGGGATGTGGCCAGCTTCGTCAAGGAAGCGCGTGCCACCATCGAGGCCAAAGTACCACTGCCTGAAGGCTATAACATCGAGTGGGGCGGCCAGTTTGAGAACATGGAACGCGCCAACCGCAAGCTCACCTTCGTGGTCCCGTTAGCACTCAGCTTGATCCTGGTGCTGTTGTATTTCAGCCTGCGTTCGTCGCGCGACGTATTGATCGTGGCCACCGGTATTCCGCTGGGTGCGGTCGGCGGCGTGGCCGCACTGTGGCTGCGTGACATGCCCTTCACAGTGAGCGCGGGCATCGGCTTTGTAGCCCTCAGTGGCGTGGCCATCCTCAACGGACTGGTCCTCGTGTCCTTTATCAAACAGCGGGTTGCCGCCGGTGTCGCGTTGGAAACGGCGGTGCGCGAGGGCTGTCAGGCGCGCCTACGACCGGTTCTCATGACGGCCTTGGTGGCCGCCGTTGGTTTCATCCCGATGGCCGTCAACGTCGGGGTTGGCGGCGAGGTCCAGCGCCCACTGGCCACCGTGGTCATCGGCGGCATTGTTAGTAACACCCTGCTCACGCTCGTCGTGCTGCCTGTGCTCTATTG
>CAIQXC010000930.1 GCA_903875675.1 Akkermansiaceae bacterium | reverse complement strand
GGTCACCGAACCCGGTGAAGACTCCGTGCGGATCACGCAGGATGGGCAGCATGCTGGTGGCGTTGCGCGAATGATCCGCCATGATCATCACCACCACTTCCTTGCGGTCCGGGGACTGGGACGGCGGCGTGTCGGTGTCCAGATGGCCATTGGCGTCGGGCAGTTTCGCCCATGCCTCCACGACCATCACCAGCGCCCGCGCGTCATGGGCGACCGCGAAAAGGCGCGCGACTTCGGCGAAGTGGTCTTTGGCCGCGTCATCCGCCAATGCCGAGGGCATGCAGAAGACGTATCCCTCGTCAGTGTCGGCGATCACCGTCGCAAGCACCGAACCGGTGGTCCACATCATGTGCAGGGCGTAGTCCGCCGCCTGCCTGGCGAGGAACTCAAGGTGTTCGGGTTCCGGCTGCCTGCGGGTTCTTTTTACGCGGGAGAGATACAAACCGGCGGTCCGGTCTGGCGAGACAATCCTCAAGATCGGCGGTTTCGTGGTCCTCGGGCTGATCGTCGTCTCGTTCATCCTGCCGATCTCGCTGGGACTCTAGTTCCCCGCGGCGATGATCGTGTTCGCCTCGGGCGCGATCCTCTACAACACCAGCAACCTGATCCACCGCTACCAGCCCGGCCAGCATGTCGCGGCGGTCCTGTCGCTGTTCGCGAGCGTGGCGCTGCTGTTCTGGTATGTGCTGCGCATTCTCATGAGCCTGAGGCGGAATTGACCTGCCCGGAGGTGCCAAAAAAACGGCGGCGGGAACGTAGTCGCTGGGGAATCGGATGAGGATTCCAAGGATTTCTCCAGCGGGCTCGATCAAATTTCCAATTCGGGCTGCTTCTTCATCGCATCTCGGAGAGCTTGTTGCTTACGTTGCCAATTTCTCTCGGCATCTGGGTGAAGCTCCCGATCTCCGCCGACATACTTGCGGCGTATGTAGAAGTCACTAGCATTTCTGGTGTCCAAGGCTCCTCCAACCCGTTTGAGCACGCCGGCATTCAGCTTCGTAGCCGAGCCGGCGAACATGGATCCCCCCACCGATAGCAAGGTGGGCGCGCAAAAATCTTCGCCATCGTAGTCGATTAGGTCCCCAACAACCGATTGCAGTTTGGGAGCGTTGAATTGTACGGCTGACCCGGCGTTTAGGTCCCCCCCCACCGATTGCAGTTCGGGCGCATCAAAATTGCGGGCCGATCCAGCGTCTAATCCCTCTTCCACGGATTGCAGCTTGGGAATATGCAATTTCTCTGCAAAGTGGGCACCCAAACCGCCCCCAACGGATTGCAACTTGGGCGCGTGGAATTCTATGGCTCCTTCGGCGCATAGCCACCCTTCCACCGATTGCAGGTTGGGCGCATTGAAATTGAAGGCGCCTGCAGCTTCTATTGTCCACCCCGCGATTTGCAACTTGGGGATATTGAAATAGATGGCGCAGATGGAGACCATCCTCCGACCGACTGATACGAGCACCGGTGCATTCAATGTCTCGGCTTCAGTCACAACGATTTCCCCCTTCACGTGGTGGTACGGAATATCCACTGTCCCTTCCGAGTGATTTATGAACGAACATAGAAGAGTCCTTTCTCCGGCCTCATTTGTGTTCTCTCGTCTTTCTGGGGGAATGACCGTTCTTACGAGTTCGGCGATGAGGGCATCTTCCACCACCTCATGCCAAATGACGGGGATCCACATTCCATGCTGGTCGTAGCGGGTAAGCAGAATGTCCTGAATCTCATGCGTCTTCTTGTAGTGGGCAAATGCGTCTCGAACGCGTTCATCCCAGGTTGGTGTTTCAATGGTCATGGTAATGATTTTAAGGATAATACTCCAGTATTTCAAGGGCCGTTGCGGGCCCCAATCTCAAAGCGGATGGTTTCAGCAGACATCTGTGTGGGCGCGTGGGTTTTCCGTGAAGCTGTTAGAATCCCGAAGGGCTGGCTAACG
>CAIQXC010000929.1 GCA_903875675.1 Akkermansiaceae bacterium | reverse complement strand
GCACGGTGAGTTTCTCAATCCGGCGGATGAAATAACTGTGCGCCACCACACATACCACCGCAGTGACAATTCCGAAAATGGTCGTGTGAAGCGCCACCGCAATGCCGTGGGCCACCAACACATGATCGGTGGTTTCACCAAGGCCCTCGAAAATAACCACCAGGCCGGAAGTGGAACCGAGCAACCCGAGCAAGGGAGCCACGGTCACAAGCACGTCGAGCACGCTGATGCCGGAGTGGAGGGAAACGGCTTCCTCGCGAGCGGCGGATTCAACGCACTGGGTGATTTCAGCGACGTCCTTGTCGCGGTTTTTGATGGCCACCGCGCAGAGGCGAGCGAGGGTGCTTTGGCCGGTTTGGAATTGGCGCACGACGTCATCGGCACGATTCTCGGCGAGAAGGTGTTCAAAGGCCTCAACGTCGCGGGCAAGCGCTGCGGGAATCACCCGGTTGCGGGTCAGCGAGAGGAATTTGTAGAGGATCGCCATGATTCCGATGACCGAGCAAAGCGACAACGGAATCATGAAAAAACCTCCTTTCACGAGAAACGCCCAGGTGGCCTGGAAGGCGTCAGCTGCGGCGTCAGCGGGTGCGAGGGATGTGAGGAGCGGGACGTGGAACATGATGGGTAGTTAGAAGAGCGGGGGGAAGATCGTTAGAAATAGAAGTTAAAGGTGAGTTCGAGCGGCTCGTCTTGGAATTCCTTGCCCAATTCGGCGGGCATGGCGGGGATGGTGGCATCGCGTATGGCGCTGAGGGTAAAACTTTCTTGGAGTTGACCGGATTTCATGGCGGCGACGCACTGGACGTTGCGCACTTTCCCCTTGGCATCAACGAAAAACCGCACTGTGAGGTAGCCCGGGGTGATCAGGTCGCGGTGGCGTATGAGGTTGCGCTGCCATTCGAGCTCGACGGCGCGGCCGATGATGGCTTGGTAGCGCCCCAGCGGTGAGTCTGCCACGTCCAGGGCGCTGCGGCCACTGCGGGAAATCGACCCTTGGATGGCGGTTTTTCGCTGGTTTCCGCGGAACGCCGGGTCTTTGGGCAGATCCGTCCGTTTGGGGTTGGTTTTGGCCTCCTTGAGGGCGTCTGCGGTCGGCAGGGCGGCGGGAATGCCAGTGCGCGGCTCGGCTTCCGGGCCCGTTATGGCCGGGTCCGGCGCATGGGTGAATGGCACGGGCAGATCCACCGGGTTGGATCCCTCCGCCAAGTGGGCGGGCTGCGCCGGGCTGGCGTGGGTGTCAGCCTCTCCGGGCGCGTCGGTGGATTCGCCGCGGTTGGCGGCTGATGGAGTGGCCGGGCTGATTGAAGGCGGTGGCGCGTCTGCGGCTGGGGCGGTGGAATCCGTCAGAACGCCGTCTTGATAATGACTCACGGTGGTCTCAAAGTCGTCGGGGTGGCGGGGCTGGATGCCAGCCTGAGCGGGCATAGCGGGGGCGTTCGGGTCCGGGGTGGCATCGCTCGTTGCCTCTGTATCGCGCTCGCCGATGAAGACCGGATGCTCCGGGCGTTTGCCCCGTTGATCGTCGGAAGTGCGGGTGAAACCGGGAGCATGCCCCGCAGCGAGGATTTTTTTGGCGGCTTCAGCTGTGGCTTCAGCGGTGGCTTCGGCGGTGGCTTCGGCGGGGATTGCAGCGGTCGGGTCGCTGGGGGTGTCAGCGAGTTCCGGGGCGATGAGGCGCAGGGTTTCCGCCGCAGGGGCGGTGGTCGGCGCGGGGTGCTCCAACGACTGAGGTTGAACAAATGCCATGCCCGCCACCAATAGCAGCCCTGCATTGCACAACAGCGAGAGCCCGAGGGCGGCCGCCCACAGGCGACCCTCTCCCCGCTTTGCGATTGCAGCGTGTGATGTCATGGCCAACGCCGGTATTCTGCCCGCATTTCCGTCTCACTGCAACCCGGGAAATGCTGCCTCGATCAAGTACAGGGTT
>CAIQXC010000928.1 GCA_903875675.1 Akkermansiaceae bacterium | reverse complement strand
CCCAACGCCGGCGGTTGGATGATCTATCTGAATGGAACAGTGGTAGCCAAGAGCGGCACCGAGAGGGAGGTTCCATCGCTGGTGACGCAGGGTTATGTGTTGCAACGTTTCATGAACGCAGGCTCCGGCCGCGGCGGCTCACCCATCAAATTCAATGGCTCAATCTTCTGTGTGGAGAAATCTCCCGGGGCCTCACCCACCACTGCCGACGGCGATCCGGACTGGCGCAACTGGGGCGGCTCGTATTGGTTCCAGAATACCCGCCTGTCCTATTGGCCGATGCTCGCCAGCGGCGATTTCGACATGCTGGACCCGTGGTTGCACATGTATCGCGACGCCCTGCCGCTGAGCAAGGCACGCATGCAGGAAATCTACAAATTCACTGATGCTGCATCGTTCCAGGAAACGATGAACTTCTGGGGAATGCCTAACAATAGGGACTACGGCTGGACCCACAGCGGACCCGAACCAGGCAATGTCTGCATCCACCGCTATTGGAGCGGCGGTATGGAACTCACCGCCTTCATGCTCGACCTCTATGATTTCAAACCTGACCCGAAGTTCGTCAAAGACACGCTCGTACCCCTGGCCGACCCCATCATCGCCTTCTATGACCAGTACTGGCAGAAACGCGACCCCAACGGGAAAATCATCTTCGATCCTGCCCAGTCGCTGGAGGCCATGCCGTGGACGATCAACCCGATGCCCGAAGTCGCCGGCTTGAGCTTCATCCTGCCGCGCCTCTTGGCCCTGCCGCAGACACTCACCACCGAGTCCCAACGAGCCCGCTGGGCACGCATGCTCAAGGAGATGCCACCACTGCCGGTGGCCGACGTCAAGGGCGTGAAACTCCTGCGCCCATCGGCTCAATCTGGCGTCGAGGCGTCAGAAAATCCTGAATTGTATGCCGTGTTTCCCTATCGACTCTTCGGGGTGGGCAAGCCGGATCTCGAACTGGCCCGCACCACCTATGCCAAGCGCTTCTCCCGCAATAACTTCGGCTGGTGCCAGGATAGCATCCAGGCTGCCTGCCTCGGCCTCGGCGAGGAAGCCGCCAAACAGGTGACCGAGCGTGCCAAGCGCATCAATGGCGGTTACCGGTTCCCGGCGATGTGGACTGGCTTCGACTCAATCCCCGACCAGGACCACGGCGTCAATATCCTCACAACCGTTCAAAACATGCTGCTCCAGGCGGATGGCAATAAGATATATGTTCTGCCGGCCTGGCCCAAAAATTGGAATGTCTCGTTCAAACTTCATGCACCATCTGACACAACGGTCGAGGGCATCGTCAAGGCCGGCAAGTTGGAGAAACTCATCGTCACTCCCGCCTCACGCAACAAGGACGTCGTTAATATGCTGCCAAAATAATATGGGGGAGCGCCGACGTCCCGCCGTCTTCGATCGGCATCCAGCCGATTGCCTCTTCTGCAATAGAATCGCAAGCGCCCCGCTTAAAATATAACAATACTATATATGGAACACTTCAATCACACTTCATGCAAAAAATTTAAAAATGTTACAAATAGCGAATAATGACAAGCTCGGGCCGTTGGTGGGGAAGGGAGCCACGGTGATGGCGTCCAAGCCGCTGAAATCACCAGGTCTATCAGGATTTCCGGACTGTGATGCGGATGTTGGAAAAATCGCCGAAGAAGTCTGGGGCAAAAACGCCGATGTGCATGCCTTCGGTGCCGGACGCGTCATAAGCGGGCGATCGGTT
>CAIQXC010000927.1 GCA_903875675.1 Akkermansiaceae bacterium | reverse complement strand
GGTGGAGTCCAACCAGCGAAGTCTCGACAAGCGCCACGATTGGCTGTCGCCGCTATCCTCGAGGGGTTCGCCGCCCACGGTGAGTTGCAATTGGACGACCACCGGCTTGGCACCGGGAGCGGTGAGATCGATTTGCCCCTGATAGATTCCGTTCGCCTGGCGCGGGATGGACACGCCGATCCACAACGGCTGAACCCGGCCTTTAGGGACTGGCACATCCTTGCTAAGAGGGCGCGCCATGAAATCGGTGCCACCTAGGTTGAAACAACGGAAGGCCGTCGATAGGATCATTCGCTCTGGCGAATTGGTGGTCTTGAGGTCACTGAAGCGCAGGGAGAGCGGGCCGAGGTCCTGGTCCGCTGCGTATGCCGCCAATTGAAAAACATAGAATTCCCCCGGCTGGGCGCTGCCGGCAAATTTCTCGAACTGGCTATCGGATCCATTCAGCCAGTGGGCGGGCAAGGCGTCGTGGCGGCGGATCGAGTTGACCCGGTCTTCGCCAAACACATAACACTCACGCTTGACCCGTTGGGTGAAGGCCCCGACTTGCGCCGGGCTCGCGAGTTGTTCCATATCATGCAGCGGGGCAGTGGCGGGGGTTCCAGTGCCTATCAGCTCGACCGCGAAAGCCGTGCCATACGTCAGCGCGGCTAGGATCCATCGCTTCCAATAGTTTTGCATCACGCTGGCGTGATACCCCGGTCGCAGCGCTCATCTTACAACGATCCTGTGATTTCCAAAAGTCCAATCGTGGATCTTGGGCGGCGACGTGACAATCGACATCGTATTGAGCCGCCAGGCAATTTCACCATGGATCGGAGAAGAGAGGGGGGCGAGCGAACTCATAAAAACAACCTCACCAAGCTGATAACGAGATCGGCAGGGATTCTGCTCTGGGTTCATTCCGCAACAAAACCAGACCTTGCTTGACAAGCTCACCCGGAGTATCCATGCTCCCATTCCGCGCCTTGGATGGCGCGCCGCCGCCGCCATGCCAGATACCGATCACCGCGAAACTCTGCTGGAAGCCATCGAACTCACCCGCGAGTTTGATGGGGTCAACGCCTTGGATCGTTTCAGCTTTAAATTGCGCAGCGGTGAAATCCTCGGCCTGCTGGGGGCCAACGGTGCTGGCAAAACCACCGCAATGAATTGCCTGCTGGGCCTCACACTGCCGACGTCCGGCCAAATCTTTGCCTTCGGCCAGGAACTCCACGCCCACCGCATCGCCATCCTCCAACGCAGCAACTTTTCCTCGTCCTACGTCAGCCTGCCCGGCAATCTCAAAGTCTGGCAAAACCTGCTAGTCTTCGCCCGTATCTACGGCGTACACGAACCGAAAAAGAAGATTGCCGAGTTGCTAGAAATGCTGGAAGTCTCTCACCTCAGGGACCGGGTCACCGGCCAGCTCTCGGCCGGGGAAGGCACCCGGGTGAACCTGTGCAAGGCGTTTCTTAATGACCCGGAGTTGCTGATGCTCGACGAGCCCACCGCCAGCCTCGACCCCGACATCGCCGACAAGGTGCGCAAGGTGGTGCGGCGGGTGCAGAGAGAACGGGCCATCGGCATCCTCTATACGTCCCATAACATGAAGGACATCGAGGAAGTATGCGACCGCGTGATTTTCCTCCACAAAGGACGCATCGTGGCCGAAGGCACTCCGGAGGAAATCGTCAAACGTTCCACCGAGCACACCCTTGAGAACGTGTTCATCAAAATCGCCCGCAGCGGAGATTTGGAAGACACCCATGGCAAGGAGGCCGCCCTATGAACTTCCGCATCGTCCACGCCCTGTTGCTGCGCTATGTCTTCCTCTACACCCGTAGCCCCGTGCGCTTGGTGGAAATGGTCTTCTGGCCCATCGTCGATATGCTGGTATGGGGGTTTCTAACGGTTTATCTGCGACAAAACACTACCGGCGACTTCCCTCATTTCATTACCTTTCTGCTAGGGGCGATGATCCTCTGGGATATCCTCTTTCGTGCCCAGCAAGGCGTGGCCATCTCATTCCTGGAAGACGTCTGGACTCGCAACCTCCTCAATATCTTCGTCGCTCCGGTGCGCACCGCTGAGTATCTAACGGCTACCTTCGCGGTGGGAGTCCTGCGCATTTGCGTGACCGCCGTGGCGCTGGTGCTCATCGGCTGGCTGGCCTATTCGTTCAACGTGTTCGTCATGCGTTGGTGGCTCATTCCGTTTTTCCTCAATCTGATGCTTTTCGGCTGGTCGCTTGGTATGATCTCAACCGCCTTGATCCTGCGCTGGGGACAGGCTGCCGAATCGCTCGCCTGGGCCGTGCCGTTTTTCATCCAACCGGTGGTTGCCGTTTTCTATCCGGTCAGCGTGCTCCCCGCATGGCTGCAACCCGTCGCCCTTGCCCTGCCAGCCACCCATATCTTCGAGGGGATGCGCTCAGTGATGCAAACCGGTACCATGTGTTGGGCTCCCTTATATTGGGCGCTAGCCCTCAATATCGTCTATCTCGCGCTGGCCGGCGGCTTCTTCGTCTGGATCCTCAACTACACCCGCAAACGCGGCCTGCTCACAAAATTCTCCACGCAATGAACCACCCCAACTGACCATGAAACCGCCGATCTTCCATGATATACCCGCGCCCGGATTTCCCAATCTGAAGTTGCCCGTCAAATTGATTTTTCTCGTCCCGGTGGCCCTGTTGCTGCTCATCGGGATTTTTTCCGCGTACTTCACCGTCAATCCGGAGTCCGTCGCAGTCGTCCAGCGCTTTGGCAAATTCCGCTACATCGCTGATCCCGGCCTGCACTTCATGTTGCCGCTAGGTATCGACCAAGCCACTGTCATCCCAATCCGCCGCCAACTCCAACTTGAGTTCGGATTTGGTACGCCCAATGCCACCAACCCCGATCAAGTCGGCACCGAACCGCAATTGGAGCGAGATATGGTGACCGGCGACCTAAATGCCGCTGAAGTGGAATGGATTCTTCAGTACAGCATCTCGGATCCCAAACAGTATCTCTTCCATGTCCGCAACCCCGGCCCTACGCTTCGCGATCTAACTGAAAGCGTGATGTGCGAAATCATCGGTGACCGCACCATCGACGAGGTCCTGACGATCGGCCGGGCGGAGATTGAAAGGGATTGCCTGACCAAGCTAAAAACACTGCTAGAGCGCTTTAACATGGGAATATCCGCACAGCAACTCCAACTCAACAACGTGCATCCGCCAGGCCCGGTGCAGCGCTCGTTCGATGAAGTCAACCGCGCCCAGCAAGAACGCGAAACTTTGATCAATGAAGCCAATGGCGAGGTGAACCGGATCATCCCGAAAGCCAAGGGCCTGGCCGCGCAACGCATCTCCAGCGCCGAGGGCTTCGCTGTCCAGCGCGTGAATGAGGCCGAGGGCGACGTGACCCGCTTCAAGCAGCTTCTGGCCCAATACGAAAAGGCCCCCGCCATCACCAAGCAACGGCTCTATCTGGAAACCATGAACGAAGTGTTGCCGAAGCTAGGCTCCAAGATCATCCTTGATGAGAGCGCCAAGCAGTTCTTGCCGTTCATGAATCTGCAACCCACCGGCAGCATCACCCCGCACCCCGCCAGCAGCGCCACCCCGCCACCAACCCGCTAACATTCTCCTATCATGAAACGTTCCCCCATCCTCATCGGCCTTGGAGCCCTTCTGCTCTTTCTGTTTAGCGGTGCCTACACGGTCAGCGAGATCGAACAGGTATTTATCACCCAATTCGGCAAACCGGTTGGCGACGCCATCAACGCCGATCCCTCCAACAACCAAGCAGGCTTGCATTTCAAGTTGCCATTCATCCAACAGGTAAACCGCATTGAGAAGCGCATATTGGAATGGAACGGTCCTGCAGTGGACATTCCAACCAGCGACAAACTCTATATCTCGGTCGATAGCTTCGCCCGTTGGCGCATCTCCGATCCCATCATTTACTACAAGGGCCTCCACGACGAACGCAGCGCCTTGGCCCGTCTCAACAATATCATCGGCGGCGAAACCAAAAACTTCATCGCCGCCCACAATCTCATCGAAGTGGTCCGCAGCCAGAAAGATCGCAAAACGGTCCGTGATGAAACCCTCGTCGATGCCAATTCCACACTCGGCGTCCTCCCGCCCATTGAATTTGGCCGCAGCAAGCTCGAACAAGATATCCTCGCAGCCTCACAGCCCAAGGTGGCTCCGTGGGGCATCGAATTGCTCGACGTGCGCTTCAAACGCATCAACTACAAGGCCGGGGTGATCGAGAAGATCTATTCCCGGATGGCCTCGGAGCGCCAGCAAATTGCCGATCGCTTCCGCTCCGAAGGTGCGGGGGAGGCCGCCAAGATTCTCGGCAAGAAGGAGAGGGACTTGCTGGAGATTCAATCGGGAGCCTATCGCAAGGAGCAGGAGATTAAGGGCAAGGCTGATGCCGAGGCGACCGCCACCTATGCCCAAGCTTATAACTCAAGCCCGCTCGCAGCGGATTTCTATCAATTCGTTAAGACGCTTGATACCTATCAAAAATCCCTGACCAAGGACACCACCCTCATTCTCACTTCAGACAGCGATCTGTTCCGTCTGTTCAAACACATGGAGACCCCGGCCAAAGTGCCGCCACAGCCGTAGCGGCAGTTTCGGGGATTTGCCTTGCTCAACGGGTTTGCCGTCTTGTGAGGCTTTGCCTCAAACACAGGACCAGGAATCTGATCTAACGACAATATTGTTCGCTTTTCAAGGATCCATTTATGCTAACCTCTCAGGAACTCGTCTCCGGTCTGCC
>CAIQXC010000926.1 GCA_903875675.1 Akkermansiaceae bacterium | reverse complement strand
CCAATGACCTGTCGGACTACACTCCTCGCGCCGCCACGAATGTGGAAAAGACAGCCCCGCGCATGCAAGCCAAGTTACTCTCCAACTCTATCCGCCCACCCGGCGGTTGCTGCTCGCATTTCAACATTTGAGCTTGCTCGACCCCGTGGCGCTTTTGAGGTCGAACACTGAGTTCTGACGTTCTGAGGGTCGCTCCGATATGCAGCGTGAAACTGCGCTTGCCATGAAGCTGAGGGGGGGGGTCTCCGCAAGACATCAGCGATGTGACGGGGCTAGCTGATGGTGAGATTGATCGCTTATGATGGAGCCACAGTGGGACAGAGGAAGTTTTCAAGAATTCCGAAAATCTTGGCTCTTTGATGAGCTCGGCCAAACCAAGGCTTGCCCGGTGGGCGGCAGGGAAGCAGACTGGGATTTTCCGCGACTTTCCGGCCTCCTTCCCCCCATTTTTACCCATGTTCACTGGTCTTGTAGAATCCACTGGCTGCGTTATCGGCCTTGAGTCGCGTGGCGAGCAAGCCCGGCTCACCTTGCACATCCCCTTTGCCGCCGAGTTGGCGTTAGGCGATTCTGTTGCGATCAACGGCTGCTGCCTGACGGTGGCCGAGGTTTTGTCACACGGGATTGCCTTTGACCTGCTCGCTCAAACGTTGCGCGTCACATCCCTTGGGGCTCTGCACACGGGGTCGCTGGTCAACCTCGAGCGAGCCTTGCAAGTGGGGGACCGGTTCGGCGGACACTTTGTGCAGGGCCATGTGGACGCCACTGGCAGCATCACCCGACTCGCGGCGC
This sequence comes from Akkermansiaceae bacterium, assembly GCA_903875675.1. GTDB lineage: Bacteria > Verrucomicrobiota > Verrucomicrobiia > Verrucomicrobiales > Akkermansiaceae > Luteolibacter. The sequence continues at coordinate 27,016 of CAIQXC010000926.1, read as the reverse complement.
AGGGGCAGGACCACGTGTTTGAAGTTTCGCTGCCGTCGGCGATTCACCGCCTGTGCATCGACAAGGGCTCTCTGGCAGTGGACGGTATTTCCCTGACCATCGCGGAATTGGCGACGGCTTCGGCGATTTTCTGGATCACGCCGCACACATGGCAGCAAACCCACCTGCATGCAGCGAGCGTCGGTCAGCCGGTGAATTTGGAAGCCGATTTGCTTGCCAAGCACGTGGATCACTTGCTGGAAGCACGGTTAAAGCGATGACAAAATTCCGGCCATGCATTGACCTTCACCAAGGACGGGTGAAACAAATCGTAGGAGGCAGCCTGCGCGACGATGGCAGTGCGCCGACCGAAAATTTCGTGTCGGACCGGCCGGCGGGTTGGTATGCACAATCGTTTCGCGCGGATGATCTGTGCGGCGGACACGTTATCAAACTCGGCCCCGGCAATGATGCCGCCGCCCGCGAAGCCCTCGCCGCTTGGCCCGGGGGCTTGCAAATCGGAGGTGGCATCAACGCTTCCAATGCCGCCAGATGGCTTGATGCCGGAGCCTCGCATGTGATCGTCACCTCAGCACTCTTTGACGGGCAGGGCCACTTTTTGCCAGAGGCCCTGAGCGCCTTGGTCACGGCCGTGGGTCGCGAGCGGCTCGTCATCGACTTGTCATGCCGCCGCTCGCCCGGGGGTTGGAGTGTGGCGATGAACCGCTGGCAAATTCTCACTGAGGTGGCTGTCGATCATGCCACACTGGATCGTTTTGCCCCCAGTTGCGCGGAATTCCTGATTCACGCCGCCGACGTCGAAGGCCTCTGCCGGGGGGTTGACGCGGATTTGGTGAGCCTCCTCGGGGGCTGGGGAAAATTGCCGCTCACCTATGCCGGTGGTGCTGCCAGCATGGAGGATGTTCATCTGGTCGAACAAGCGAGCCAGGGCCGGGTGGATGTGACGGTAGGCAGCGCGCTGGACATTTTTGGGGGTGCTGGCTTGCGTTATCGGGAATTGGTGGAGTGGAACCTAAGGAATTTGTGAGAAGCATGGAATGCGGTTGCAGGCGCGGCCCGCATCGTTTTATGCTCCGCCCGTGCCCACTTTGGATCCGCCAGCCTCCACCGAAAAATTTGCGCTCGACCGGACATTTCTCCGCTCCGCATTTCAGTCGATGTTGCTGGCACGGATCTTGGAAAACAAGCTCTCCAGCCTGTACAAAGCAGGCAAAATCGTCGGCGGTGTTTACCTCGGGCGTGGCCAGGAAGCGGTGAGCGCCGCGCTGGGAACCGCCCTGATTCAGGGCACGGACGTGTTTGGCCCGCTCATCCGCGATCAGGCAGGCCGCTCGGCATTTGGCGAGTCGTTGATTGATTGCACCCGCACCTACCTGGGATCCGCGCTGGGACCGATGCGCGGACGCGACGGCAATGTCCACCGCGGGCGACCTCTCGCGGGCATGCCGGCGATGATTTCCCATCTGGGTGCCCAGATTGCGCTCATCAGCGGGATCCTTTTCGCCAAGCGACTCAAGGGCCAACTTGAGGGGGTGGTGGGTGCCACTTGCATCGGTGACGGTGGCACTTCGACAGGGGCCTTTCACGAGGCACTGAACCTCAGCGGGGTGGAAAGATTGCCACTGGTGGTGGTGGTGACTAACAATCAATTTGCATACTCCACGCCCAATGATCGGCAGTTTGGCTGTGGGGATTTAGTCGAACGTGCCCGTGGATATGGCTTCCGGGGATGGTCGGTGGATGGCACCGATTTGCTGGCGTGTTCGACGGTGGTAGGCGAGGCGGTGCGGCAAGCCCGTCACGGTGGAGGTCCGCAGATGATTGTAGCGCAGTTGTTGCGCTTGGCCGGCCATGGGGAACATGACGATGGGTTTTACGTCCCCGAGGCGTTACGAGCCGGCCACTATGGCCAGGATTGCATCGAAGTGGCGATGCGCCAACTCGTGGCCAACGGCATCACCAGCGGCGACGAAATCCGCCTCTGGCAGGAACAATTCGCCGCCGACGTCCAACGTGCCGTTGCGCAAGCCCAGCAAGAGGCCCCGCCCGACCCCTACCGCGAGGACTGGACGGCCCTTTCCACCCGTTTCCCGATCAACCAGTGAGTGTGACCTACATCGACGCGATCCGGGCCGCTCAGGAAAAACTCCTGCGTGAGGACGAGCGGGTGTTTTTATATGGCCAGGACATTGGGGTGTTTGGCGGAGCCTTCAAGGCCACCAAAGGACTGGCAGCCATGTTTCCCGGCCGCGTATTCGATTCACCCATCGCCGAGGATGCCATGATCGGCCTGGCCGTGGGTGCTGCTATCGAAGGCCTGCGGCCGATCGTGGAAATGCAGTTTGCGGATTTTTCGGCGATCGCCTTCAACCAGATTGTCAATCAAGCGGCCACTCATTTTTACCGCACCGGAGTGCCTATCCCCATCACCGTGCGGCTGCCCTCGGGCGGCACTCCTGGTTCCGGTCCTTTCCACAGCCAAAATATGGAGGGCATTTACGCCCAATACCCCGGCTTGATCGTGCTCACCCCGGCCACCGTCGCCGATGCCTACCACATGCTCATTGATGGAGTCGCCCTCGACGATCCAGTCATCTACTGCGAACACAAATTCCTTTATCGATGGCTCAAGGCAAAAACCATCAACAATGAGCACCTGCCCATTGGCCAGGCCCGCATCGCCCGCCCTGGCAAACATGCCACCGTAGTCGCTTACAGCGCCATGGTCCACGAGGCCGTGCGTGCGGCCGACCGCCTCCAAGCCGATGGTTGGGAAATCGAGGTGGTTGACCTCCGCTCGGTCAAGCCCCTTGACCTCGATACCATTCTTGCGTCGGTTGCGCGGACCGGCAGGTTGCTAGCCCTTGGTGAGGCATTTCCTTGGGGCGGGGTCACCGCAGAGGTCGTCGCACGCGTCTCCGAGCACGGGTTTCATTTGCTAGATGCGCCGCCCCAGCGTCTCAATTCCCGCGACACGCCCATTCCCTATCACCCAAAATTGTGGGCGTCCCACCGCCCCACCCCGGAATCCATTTGCGAAGCCCTCCGCCAATTGCTCTCGTTCTGACTTTTTGACTTTATTAACCCGATCAATCATTGCAATTTTGAAGGACTGGTTCCATCGACGTTCTGGATTGGTAGGGCCTTGTTTCGGTTTGACAAATCAGAGAGGTGAGACAAATTATGGCTCACATGAAGACGGCATCCGTTCGAGAATTGCGCAATGAATTCCCTCGTATTGAGGCATGGGTTCACGAGGGCGAGTCTGTGTCTATCAGTAAACGAGGACGCATCATTGCCACCCTGGTGCCCGCGCTGGGGACATCACCTGCCTCTGGCGTATTCGCAAAACCCGACATCATGGCTAGGCTGCGTGAGACTTGGGGAGAAAGGACATTCTCCCTGAAGGAGGTGGGGGCGATGCGTGCCGATGAACTGGAGGGCGAGGAGGCATGATATGTTACCCAGACACGTCCTTTCTTTGCGCGCTTTATCGCTTGCAGGAAAACTCCGCCAAGGCTGCGGCCACTTTCGCAACGATGGTCGGCCCCTTGGAGGTGACGACCTTGTTGCTCTTCGAGTTCCGGCAGTCGTTGCGGTTTCAGGTTCGGCTGCACCGCCAGCATGCCAGCAAAGGATTTCCCAAAGCTCAAGGAACAAAAATGCTGGCCGACCTGAAGACAGATTTGGCCAGCGGCTCGGTCGTTTTAGTCCCTTGTCCCTGGCCACAGGTGCATGCGGCTGCTGAACGCCTGAGCGAACTTTACACCGATATCCATGGCCACCGCGCCATGGATATCCTCCACGTGGCAACGGCCCAGGAATTGGGTGCCAGGGAGTTCCTTACCTTTGACGCCAACCAGCGAAAACTTGCCGTGGCAGAGGGGCTGCGTGTGCCGCTGTGATAAGCGCCTGATCATGGGACAGGGAAATAGACGTGAAAGTGACGGTTTGCGGTGTTTCCCGGGCGGCTTTCCCGCAATCGGTTTGACCAAGCGGGTGCTTTGAGCATAGAACGGTCCCGGTTCAAGGCAAAGCCCCGTCGGGTCCGTCATTTCAGCGTCCGTCATTTCAGTTTTCAGTTTTCAACTTTTCTTCCCTCATGCCCACGGTTCCCATTTTTATGCCGCAGCTTGGCGAATCGATTGCCGAGGCCACCATTGTGCGCCTGCAAGTGGCCGTGGGTGACACGGTGCGTGCTGACCAAGACATCATTGAAGTGGAAACCCACAAGGCGATCATGAGCGTGACGACCCTCTGCCATGGCACCGTCGCAGAACTCCGCGCCAAAGAAGGAGCCTCATATTCAGTTGGTTCACTGCTCGGATTGCTCGATGTCTCTGCTGCGGAAATCGCCCGCACCGGCGTCGAATCGCTTGAGTCCCTCGATGCCAAACGCAGCGCCGCCAAATCCGCCGGTTCCTCCCAAACGGCCGACCCCAACGATGCCAACCTGCATTTTGCCCTGGATGACGACGGCTACGAGGAAGCGCCCGATGTGGTTCCCAGCGTCAAGGGCCTGCCGGTGCCCATCGGGGTGATGGGAGCGCACTATATTTCGCCACGGATGCGGGCTCGCATGGACGACCTTGGGTTGCGCGAGGCGGACATTTCGGCGGTGGTGGGTACCGGCGCAGGTGGCCGCGTCACCGTGGAAGACCTCGAAGGATTCCTCGATTATCTCGAAGCCTGGCCCAGCAGTCACGCATCTTCCATGCGGCTGGCCGTGGCCGACGCCATGCGCCGCAGTTGGACCCGTCCATTGGCCACCGTCGGCCTGCCCTTGCTGCTCAACCGCGTTATTGACCACCGCAGCCTGCAAAACCCCAAGCCCGGGCTCACTCTTTACCTGTTGCGTGCCTTCGCCTTGGCACTCAGCGAGCAACCCGCTACCGCCGGCTACCTCATCGGTGAGAAAATCGTTCACCCCCGCTCGTTCGATATCGGCGTGGCTGTCCAAGTCAAGGACGGGGTGGTCGTGCCTGTGGTTAGGAAAGTGGATCAAAAGCCGCTGGCCTGTCTGATTGAGGAATATGACGATTTGGTGGACCGGGCCCGCCAGCGCCGACTCACGGAAAACGACTGCAAAGGCGGCATTGCCACCGTCACCAACTTCGGCACGTTTGGCCTCAGTCTGGGCACGCCCATTCCATTGCCTAACGAAACAATCATTCTGGGTCTCGGTGCCGGAGTCAAGAAGCCCGTCTGGAGCGACCAAGTCGGTGCCTTCCTGCCCGCCACCGAGGCGGCCCTTGTGCTTACCTTTGATCACCGGGTCGTCGATGGCGGTGGTGCCGGGGTCCTTCTCAACCGGGTGGGTGCCCTCATGCAAACCCCGGAAGCACTCTAGCAGACGATGCGAACCTGGCCCGTCGCCCTTTGCGCTGCCATCCTCCTCGCGTTGGTCGTTGCTATTTTCAGCCATCGCCGGCCGTCACCTCCTGTTGCGGGCTCTGCTGCCGTTGCCATCGCCGCGCCTGCCGCCGCCGACAGCATTGGCGAAGCTCCCGAGCCAGATAGCGGACCAGCCACCTCCCAAGTGGCTGATGAAGGTCCGAAGCCCATGCCGCTGGCTATCGCCCTGCTTCCCGCCCCGGGTCCGCCGGATGCCAGTCGCCAGCCCGCCGCAGCGGATGGAGAATTGGCTCCTGGTGACGCCAGACCCGACACTTTGGCCGGTCACGTCGCCGCTCGTGATGCAGCCCTGGCCGAATCGCCGGAGGAATTTTTTCGTGAGGCTGCCGAGGTTCTCCAGCAATCCCCTTTGCCGGGCTCCGAGGTGCTGCCGGTCTTGATTATGCGCCAAGCGGTCGCGACGGCAACAGAGCCCACTTTGGCGTTGCCGCTGCATGCAGGTCGCGCCAGTTTGGACTGGGTTACCCATGCCATCCGAGACGAGCATCAGTTGCCATTGCCCAACGCCGTTCGCGCCGAGGAAATCCTGAATGCGTTCCCGCTCAGGCCCGCCGGTTGCGCCGCCATCTGCCAAGGGGTGAGCCTCACCACCGAGTCGCTGCCTTGCCCATGGAAACCCTCCTCCACACTCCTTCTCGTCTCCATCCGCGGTGCTGCCGAGCTTTCCCATGACGTCACTGCCACATTCCATCCCGCCCCGGCCACTGTCGCGCGCTACCGCCTGCTTGGCTTTGCCCTGCCCGGCGGAATGGGCACCAGCCCGCTGCCCACCCGGATTCCCGCAAAATCCATCTCCTCTCTCGTCTTGGAAATCGAGCCATCCTCCATCGCCACCGCCTTCGGTTCGCTCGAGTGGACCCTCGACGGCCAGCCCGCCGCCCCCCTTTTCATCACCCATCATCGCGCCGCCGAACCGTCCGATGACGCCCGCTTCGCCATCCTCGTGTGCGCCTTCGCCCAATGGCTTGCCCACGACCCTGAAGCGCTCATCGATGCCGAACTGCTCGCCGCCCTTGTCCGCGAAACCGTCTCCGCCACCCTTCCGCCCGAGCGCTCCGATCTTCTGACCCTGATCAACGAGGCGCTGGCCCTGCAGTGACCGATGACTGACGCTCCGCCAATCAATGAACGCCTAACATTCATCATCTAACGTCGAACAAGAAAGCAAAAATAACAGCCATCATGGCGCATCTTTTTCTCTTGGAAATTTTTCCGTTCGGCGTTGAACGCGGAGTAATCGTTAGCCCGACTTGGCCAAAAGGCGAAGCTCTAACCAAGCAAAAAGCCATCCCCGATGACGAGGATGGCTTTTCTTGAAAAGGATTCTCTTAGGCAACCTTGGCCGTCCGGCGGCGGATCAGCAATCCGATGGCACTGAGACCGAGCAAGGCGTAGGTGGTGGGTTCCGGGGCCAGAATGGGAGGGTCGATCGTGGCAGCCGGGGAGCCGATTCCATAGGCTCCATAAAGATCATGAGAGCCGCCACCATCACCAGTATTCACCAGATCGAGGAAATAAGCAGCGTGAACATTGAGAATACCATAGGATTGCCCGGGTTGGTTCGGGGACAATGAGAGGTGGTTATTGGCTGCATTCAAAAAATCAGCGGATCCATGTGTGATGGAATTCGGAGTGAGGACGGTGAAGTTGAACTGGTTGCCTACAACGTCGATGCCGATGCCGGGGTTGACCGGATCACTTTCCAAGTCTCCCAACCCGAAGGTGGCACCGTTATTAAAGGTGACGCTCAAGCTTGGGGAGGCGAAGGAACTCAGGCTGTAACTCCCGTCGGCCAAGGGAGAGGCCGCATCGTAGGAAAAAAACCCGTTGCCAACCACCACTCCCGGGTCGCCACCGTTCATCTGGTTGTTAAAGGTGTCCTGAAGCGTGAATGTAGCGGCGCTAGCGGATCCAGCGAGGATTCCTGCAGCTAGAAGCGAGATGGCGATGCTAGATGCGGCACCGAGTAGGGCCGAGGAGCGGAGGGGCTTGGTGATGCGTGTTTTCATATGGTTTGGAGGTCGAATGCTGAGTTTGTATTGGAGCATTGCTGGGGGCCAAAAAATACTAATTTTACGCATGATCAAGAAAAAAGTTGGGTTTTTGTATTTTTTTGAATTCCGATTGGCGTGCCGCCTGGAGGGTATTTTGCATGAGCATGGCGATGGTCATCGGGCCCACGCCGCCGGGCACAGGGGTGATGGCGGCACACAGGGGTGCCACTTCGTCGTAGGCCACATCGCCGGTGAGCCGGTAGCCGGATTTTTTGGTGGCGTCGGCCAGTCGGTTGATGCCGACGTCGATGACCACTGCGCCGGGCTTGATCCAGCTGGCTTTGACTATTTCGGGGCGGCCGACGGCGGCGATGAGGATGTCGGCCCGGCGGCAGATGGCGGGCAGGTCACGGGAGCGTGAATGGGCGATGGTGACGGTGGCGTTGGAGTGTTTGGAGACGAGCAGCAGGGCTAACGGCTTGCCCACGATCATGCTGCGGCCAATGATCACCGCTTCCGCCCCGGCAGTGGCAAGCCCGGCTGAATCTAGCAATTTAATGCAACCGGCGGGAGTGCACGGCACGAAGCCGCTGGGATCTTCCAGTACGAGTTTGGCGACATTTTCCGGGTGGAAGCCATCGACGTCCTTGCGTGGATCAATGGCGCGAATAATGGCGGCCTCATCAATGTGTTTGGGTGGGGGCGACTGGACGAGAATGCCGTGGATGGCGGGATCGGCGTTGAGGGTGCACACCACGTCGAGCAATTCCTGCTGGGTGGTGGTGGCGGGCAGTTCGATTTTGCGCGAATAAAACCCCAACTCAGCGCAGGTGCGGGCCTTGGAAGCGACATATACCTGAGAGGCCGGATCCTCGCCGACCAGCACGACGGCCAGACCCGGGGTGATGCCTTGGGCGTGCAAAGCGGCGGCCTCGGCGCGGCAGGTGGCGAGCACGGTGGTTGCGAGGGCTTTTCCATCGAGGATGCGGGGCGGATTCATGGCGGCTGCCGAGTGCATAACGCAATCCGACCGTCCGCACAGCAGCAATTATTACAAATCCGTTGAAAATCCCAGGCCACTTGGAGCGCGACCGCGCTCTGAGATTCCCAACCCCAGCAGCCAGTCAATATGAGATTCCTCCTGTCAAGATCGAAAATTGGCATGCTTGACCGCAGCGGTGCATTTCCGGGGCTAATCGATGCGCGACAGTTCGAGTTTGTCGATGAAGATGGACTTGATCGAGGAGGTTGTGCCGGCGGTTTTGTCGAAGCGCCCCGGGCCGATCCAGAAATAGTGGTCGGGTTGGGGCGCCCATTCGGCGACATCGAACCACGTGTATTCATCTCCGAGGGCAGAGGTTTTGGGTTCGATTCCGCCGCAACCCTGCTTGGTCTTCGGGTCGTACACACCGGCCCAGAATGCCTCGCCCTCTTTGCCGGGCTGTTTTTCGACGCGGATGCAAACGCGGAGGCGGTATTTGTGGCCGGGATCGAAGGCGACGCGGCTGAAGGGCAAGGTGGCACACCATTCGAAATGGGTGTTGTAGAGTTGCAGAGCGGAATGGTCGCCGGCCAGCGGGTCGGCCACGGTATCGCCCCAAGTGCCGCGGCGGGCGAGGCTCAGCTGGGAATCTTCAACGGTCGCTCGGGTCTGGCCGACGGGGGCGGGCTGGGCCGTGGGCTTGGTTAGACTTGCCCAGTTGGCGAGTGTTTTGTCATGGATCTCCTTGCTCTCCGAGATGCTGATATCCTTGGCCTCGCTGAAACGGGCCAGCAAAGTGGTAGCGAGGCGCTGCTGCTCGGGCGGCACATCGTAGAGCTGTGGGTTGGCCGTGACCCAAACGGTTTTCGTTTCAAAGGGTTGCAAGCGGGCTAGGCGGGCATAGAGCACGGGGATGGCTGCCATCCTCACATTGTAGGCGTGGGCCGGCGAGTCTTTGACGGCTGCCTCGGCCTGCTGCCATAAGTCGGCTGCGTGTTGATAGAAGGAGTCCGGAATGACCGGATTGGAGATATCGTCGAAGATGCGGAGCGGGTTCTCTGCGGGATCGGTGTGAAAGCGGTGCAACTCATCGAAATAGCCGCGGATCAGGGGAGCGGCGGCACCATAATAGCCGTCGAAAAAATCCTTGAGGAGAGGTTCCAAAGGCAGATCCGGGTTCCACAGCCACTTGGCGAGGAGCCACGCCTTGAGCTCGGCAAAATCCCCGTGACGCCCCTGGTAGGCCCCCTGTTCGAACAAGCCCACGACGTGGTTGTCACGGAAGAACTTGGCATTGCCCTGAAGGGCCAGGACGTTGGGAAACGGGGCGATGTATTGGTGGAAGTTGGTGGTGTAATCCCACACAAAGAGCTTGTCGGTGATGGCACTCCATTCGCGGATCTCCCTGACGAAATTGCGGTTTTGCTCGAAGGGGCTTTGGTCAAGCGGGGTGGAGAAGTCGCATTCGATCGAGCAAAGGCGTGCGACGACGTTGTGGCGGGGGCGGAGGGATTTGGGTGGTTTGCGGGTGTACTGGTAGGCGAGTGTCTCGATCCAGACGTCGGGAAATTCCTTTTCGACGGCCTCGGCCACTTGATTGACGAATTGGATCATGGATCCGGAGTGGGATTCTTCGCGCTCATCAATGGCTTTGCAGGCCGGGCAGGTGCAGAAGTTGTACCAGTCGTTCTGGCTCACGCTGAAGAGCTTGGCGGCGGAATCCTTGCGAATCCGGGCGAGCAGGCGGTCTGTGACGATTTTGAGAACCTCCGGATTGGTTAGGCAAAGTTGGGTTTGGTCTTTGACGCGTTTGCCGTTGATTTCGCTGAAATACTCCGGGTGGGTGGCGAAGAACTCATCCGGCGGGCAGAGCAGGTTGGAGGTGTGGACAAAGAGACCGTCGCCGAAGCGGATGCGGCCACCGTGTTTGTCGGTCAGGCGCATGGCGTTGCCGTTGGCCTTGTTGCGGGCCGCGAGATCGCCGTCAAACATATCGAACCAAAACGGTTCGCGCAGGGCGAAGGCGGGTATCTGGGTTTCATCGATCGCCGGAATTGTCCAGATGTCATGCGGCGGAATGACACTGTGCCAAGAGGCATACCAACGGCATCCACCGAAGCGATCGAGCAATTCGTACACGCCGTAAAGCGTACCGCGCAGCGGGCCGCCGATGATGAGCAGGTGGGCGGCGGTGGATTTGAGGCGAAATCCATCATCCCCGAGCGCCTTAATGTCAGGCGGGCTGCCTAGCAACTGCGTGCTATGTCGCGTATCGCCCAAAATGATGGCGTTGGGGGGAAGCGGGGCGTCATCGGTGAGGATCGGGAGTTGGACTCCGGTCATTTGAGCGGTGAATTTCTGCAATTCCTCAGCCGCGTAAATTTGCGAAGGCGAGGCGCTCACGGATCGCACAATCGAGAAGGCGGCGGGTTGTCCGCGCGTTACAAGGGTGAGGTCCTGCGCGGCGAGAGTGGCCGGCACCATGGCCGCTGCTACGATCCAGACGATTTTACACATGCGGGTTGCCATGCTCGATAGTACCCAAGTGATCGGACTCGTCACGCATAATCACCAAGCCGCCGCCAGCTTGATGCGCAGACCTGCCGCGGCGGGGAGTGGACCGGGCACCACGAGAATTTTTCGTCTTGCGTCCACCACGAGCGACAATCCCTCAAGACTGCGTGCACCCAATAGCAGCAGGTCCCCCTTTTCAGCGAAAACCACTTCGTCCACGGTAAAGCTTTTCTCCACACGAATGATCGCAAAACCAACACTCCGGGTGATTTTTTTGCCATTCGCCATGACAAACTCAAGGTCCTTCTTTTCCCGCAGAATCCCTAACTTTTCGAGAACAGGTTCAGGCACCCACGTGTACTCACTCCCGCTGTCAACGAGCATCCGCGACAACGATGCTCCTTTTGAGCGATCGATGACATTTTCGATGCGTGCTCCGACATGAAATGTTCCCATGAGCGGAATTTAGTGGATTCGGGCACACCTGCAATCCTCAATTTTCCGAATCATCCACCCCGGCGAGGAGGATGGTTTCGATGCGCTGGCGTTCCACTTCAAATGCGGCGGCGTTTGCGGCGGGTAGCACCGTGAGCGGCCGGTCGAAGATGACGTGGACCCGGCTGAATGGCTTGGGAATGACAAAACGATCCCAGGTTTTCAAGCGCCATGCAGAGTCAAAGCGCACGTGGATGGGGATGATCGGCGTGTGGGTGGCCTCGGCGATTTTCACCAGGCCCGGATGAAACACGTAGCGTGGGCCGCGCGGGCCGTCGGGGGTGACGCACACGTCGAAGCCGTCGCGGATGGCCTGTTTCATGCCGACGAGAGCCGCTACCGCCCGCCGCGATGATGAGCCGCGCACCGCGCGGAATCCGAACACCGCCATCGCCCGGGCGACCATCGCTCCATCGTTGCTGGCGCTGGTGAGGACCACGGATTTGCGTGTTTGGCCGCAAAGTTTCCGCCAAGCTGCCGGCACGGTGAAAAACCGGTTATGCCACAGCGCATAGATCACGGGTGCCGGATGGACGCCGGGTTGGCCGATGCCGCAGCGGTCCTCGATGTGAAAGCGCAGCGTCAGGCAGCCGATTTTCATGAGCCATCCGATCAGAGTGCCCGTCACGATGGCCTTGCGGTTTTCGCGGATTTCATGGCGTTTACCCGCCGTGCCAACCTCGGTTCGCACGGCCTGCCCGCTGTCGATTTGTGGGTGCTCACTCATGTTTGCCATAGCCTCGGCGTGTCGTTTCGGTTGCCTCCTAGCAATAACGGCCTGACAGATTTCCGTCCCCGGATGCCCGCCTTCGGCGAAAACGAAACCCGCAGCATCCTCCGCGCAATATCCCGCTTTGACAATCCCCAATGCGATCGCGCAGAGCGGGGCCCCAGGAGAAGAAGGAACTGGCAGTGGTCCCTCGGCCCGTCCGGCGGCCGCCCCTTTCAATAACGGCTGTCGGCCGACATCTGAGACGGTTTGCAGCGGCGTGTCTATGACCACCGATGGGAATCAGATGGCCCTTGTCCAATAGTCGGATTCACCCGCGCTTCATGCTCATCGGCGGTCATAGACACGCCGCTGCAAGGCGACAGCCATTCTTGTGCACGCCTTTAGCTTGCAGCACCCGCGCTTTATGATTGACAGGCGGGCGGCCTATCGGCGAATTTTTGCCTAACCCAGCCGCGAGGGATTGCCTCAATCCACAAGGCTGACGGTTTTTGTCCGCTTCATCGCAAAACAACAAAAAACACCATGAGCCAATCCAGTCCGCTTCCATCCTACATCGCCGGTGCCTCGCCCAATTCGCAGGCCAACCGCGCCCCCTGGTACAAAAATATCGCCCCCACCTACGCCGGAATCTTCCTGTGGTTCGTTTTCTGGGATAGCATGTCCGGCAACGGACTGTCCTCCGGCGGACTGGGAGCCACCTTGCTCGGCATTGTGTTGGGCGGCCTGATTTGTCATTTTCTTTTCTATCTCGTTCCGGGGCTGCTGGGCATGCGGACGGGTTTGCCGCTTTATGTGGTGGGTAGTTCGGTATTTGGTACCGCCGGGGCGCTGATCATGCCTGGTTTCTTGATGGGAGCGCTGCAATTCGGCTGGCTCGGCGTCAACACATTTGGTTCGGCCGACGCACTGGCGAAAGGGTTTCATGCGCCGTCGCTCTATATTCCGCTATGCGTGATCTGGGCGCTGGGCGCGGCGTTCGTGGGTCTCAAGGGAATTCAATACGTGGCCAAGGTTTCCACATACCTGCCGCTCATTCCTCTGGTGGTGTTGCTGGTCGGTTTGGGCATGTTCGGAGGTGCAGCTAGCAGTTACACCCCTCCGGTGGCTGCTGCTGCCGCTGCGGGCACCGGTAGCGCGTTGAGCGCCACGTTGTTGATGATCGGTGCCATCGTTGGCTTTTTTGCTACTGCTGGCGCGGCGGGTGTGGACATTTGCACCAGCGGTCGTGATAAGAAGGACGTGAGCATGGGCGGCATTGTTGGCGTGATCATCGCCATCGTGTTCACAGCGGGTATCTCGGTCATTGTGGTGGCCGGAGCGCGTGCCACCGGCGATATCGGCCCGGATGTGGTAAATATGACGGCCGCTCTTGAGAAAAAACTTTCCCCCGCCGTTTTTGCAGCGGTGATGATCGGCTTGACGTTGGCCTCATTCCCGGGTGCGTGCTTCTCCTCGTTCATCGCGGCTAACAGCTTCAAGACCGTTATGCCCAAAATCAACCCTTTCATCTCCGTCGGCGTAGGCGCGGTCATCAGCATGATCTTAGCCATTACCGGCGCGGCCAGCAAACTGCCCAGCGTGTTCGGTTTCATCGGTGCCTCGTTCGGACCGATTTGCGGTGCCATGCTGGTCGATTACCTGCTCGCTGGCGGTAAGTGGAGCGGACCAAGGGCTGGCTTCAACCCAGCCGGTTGGATTGCGTGGTTGCTCGGGTTTGTCGTCGGCATCCTGCCTAACACACTGCTGCCAACGGTCATCCAAGTGCCAATTCCCTGCGCTCCGGTGGTGGCGTTTATGATCGGTGCGCTCGTTTATTTCGTGTGCGCCAAGCTGGGCATGCAATCGTCGCTTGTCCCGCTGCCCGCGTCGCTGGCTAACACGACCAAGTAATTCCTGTTTCCCATCTCCTTCCAACACCCGCCTTGCCGTCTGCCGGTCAGGCGGGTGTTGCGTTTGTGGGGGGGGGGGGCGATCTCTCGCATAGATTGAATATCAGGGGGGAATTTTTCGACTTGCGAGCCGGGCGCAAGCCGTCGATGGTCTAGGCTTGAGCATGACTTGGACCCGCACGGCACGCAAATGGCTTCTCTCGCTGATGGCCCCGGTGCTGCTTATTGGCAGCGTGGGATGGGCGGCGGCGGAAGGATCGGAGAAACTGGCTCTCGCTGATGGTTTTGACTATCCGGTGGGCAAACCGGATGGTGCCGGATACTACAAATCGCGGGGACTGCGGCTGCGTTCACCACAACATTTTGGTGAGGACTGGAACGGGCGGGGTGGCGGCGATACGGATCTCGGAGACCCGATTTATAGCATTGGCGATGGCATCGTCACCTTTGCCTACGACGTCAGGGGTAGCTGGGGCAATGTGGTCATTGTCCGCCATGCCTACCGGGACGCCGCCAGCGGCCAAGTGAAATTCTGCGATTCGTTCTACGCCCACCTGCTGGCCATCATGACCTCGGTCGGGAAAAAAGTGAAACGCGGTCAGCAAATCGCCACCCTCGGCAGCAATCGCGGAATGTATCCGGCTCACCTCCATTTTGAGATTCGGTACAACATCCATATTGGGATGGATCGCGGTAATTTTGCCGCAGACACAAACAATTTTGCGGATCCGACGCGATTCATCATTCAGTATCGCCGTCTCAATCACGAGTGGGGACAGGTAGCGGTGCCGACTGGCACCTATCAGGAGTACAAGGGCTTCAAGGGCCTCTGAGGGCTGCTTGCCAGCGCTCCACGGCCAAGCGGATACCGGCCGCCTTGTGCTGGGTTTCCTCGTACTCCTTGAGCGGGTCCGAATCCGCCACGATGCCCGCGCCAACCTGATAGGTGAGGGATTTTCCGTCGCTGACGAGGGTTCGGATGGCGATGTTGAACGAACTCTCGCCGTTGAATCCCAAGTAGCCCAGCGTCCCGCAATAGATCCCACGCGGAGCCTTTTCCAACTCACGGATAATCTCCATGGCTCGCGATTTCGGCGCTCCGGTGATGCTGCCCCCGGGAAAACACGCCGCCAAGGCCCCGAGCGCATCGACGTCTGCCCGCAGGGTGCCGGTCACGGTGGATACCAGATGATGCACCTGGGCCAAGCTCTCGAGGCGGAGCATTTCAACCACCGCCACCGAACCGAATTCGCACACTTGGCCGAGGTCGTTGCGCAGCAAATCAGTGATCATCACCAACTCCGCAATCTCCTTGGCCGACGTCTCCAATTCATACGCCGATCGCCGGTCCTCATCTCCAGCGGCAAACCGAGGCCGCGTCCCCTTGATCGGCCGTGTCTCAATCTTCCGCCCGGACACCTTTAAAAATGCCTCCGGTGAGGAGCTCAGCAGCTCCCGCCCTCCAAGCGACAGCCAGGCGGCCATCGGTGCCGGCGAGGCCACGCGCAGGGCTTCGTAGAGGCCAAATAGCGAGCCTCCGCGCAGCGTCGCTCGATAGGCTTGCGACAGGTTTGTCTGATAGATGTCGCCGGCGGAGATCCATTCTTTGATTTGGTGCACTCCGGCGATGAACCCGTCGCGAGTCGTCAAAGCCGAAAAGGGGCCGATGATGGGCGTTTCTCCAGAGCACAGCGGGGTCTCCAGGCATTCTGAAAGCCGGCCCAGTTCCCGCCATGTCTCATCGTCGTGGCAATAAACCAGCATTTCCCGGTACTCGCCAAACACAAAGTCCCCCTCGTAATCCACCCATCCGCACAGCCCACCCATGGGAAATCCCGTTGCTTCGGCCACTTGCGGCCCACCGGTCACCGCCGCACGCAGGGCCGCTTGATCCCCGGCAGCGGCAATATTCCCGCAGAGCTCCCGCAGCGGTCGCGCCGCAATGAGCGAAACCGCTGGCCCTCCGCTGCCCGGCAGATGGCCCGCAGTATCGAAAAACACCAGTCCAGGCAAGTGCCTCAGACGCCGTGCCACCTCGACGGGTTTGAGCCCGTCGAGTCGCTCCGGTCGCCGCATCTGAGAATCCGCCATGTCACCCGCAGGCAAGCCGCTGCTGCCGCCCATTGCAAGCCGGAATACTCGTCAGAAGCCGACGCGCAGGCCCAGGCCCACACCGCCACTGGAGTCCGCGCTGATGCGGCCCCTCGTACCGGCGTAGATACTGGCGTTGCTTGAAGTTAGGTCGTGCAAATGTTCTCTTGAATTAATTTCATTTTTTTCATGATTCATTTGCAGTTTAGTGAAGGATTGTCGTGAAATTGCGGACGAGGATGCGGCCGGTGGGTGGGGGATTGTGTGGGTAGGAGGAAGATGTGGCTTGGCAGGAGGAGGAAAGTGGGGTGTGATGTGGCGCGATGATCTCAATGACGGATGGGCATCCGCTGCCAGGGTTCTGTGATGCGGTGAAAGACGCCTTTTCCAAAAAGGGCGTGCTCGCGAAGTCGCGGGATTTTGAGTACCGGCCACAGCAACAGGAGTTGGCGGTGGCGGTGGCGGAGGCCTTGATCAACGCCAGTTCGCTGGTGGCGGAAGCCGGCACCGGGGTGGGCAAGTCACTGGCGTATTTGTTGCCGGCGGCTAGGTTTGCGTTGGAGACGGGGAGAAAGGGGGTGATTTCGACGCACACGATCAATTTGCAGGAGCAATTGGTGAGGAAGGACATTCCGATTGTGCGCAAGATTCTGGGGGATGATTTTCCGGCGGTGTTGTTGAAGGGACGGCAAAATTACTTGTGTCCGCAACGGTTGCGGCGGGCGTTGGAACAGACGGACGATTTGTTCACTAGCACGGAAAGCGAGGAGCTGGAGACGCTTCGCAAGTGGGCGGAAAGCACCCGCGACGGGACCTTGAGCGATTTGAAATTCCAGCCGCAGCCGAAGGTCTGGTTGCAAGTATGCAGCGAGGCTCACCTGTGCACGCCTCGCAGTTGCGGACCGCGAGGAAATTGCTTTTTCCAAGAAGCACGCAAGGCGGCGGCCGATGCCCGGCTGGTGGTGGTCAACCACACGTTGTTTTTCGCCCTGCTGAATAAGAACGAGGAGCCGGTTGAGGATGAGGATGAGGATGGCGAGGCGGCACGCGGGAAAATCGGAGGTTTCCTATTTCCTAACGATTTCGCCATCCTTGATGAGGCCCACACGATCGAGCAGGTGGCGGCGGTGCAGCTTGGGTTGCGGCTGTCGCAGTCCGGGCTGCGCTTTGACTTGCAGAGGCTGTACCATCCGAGGACGCGCAAGGGTTTGCTGAAGGGGTTTCACAAGGCCTCGGCGATGCTCGCGGTGGAGGAGACCCTGGGCGAGGTGGAGCGGTTTTTCCAAAGGGTGGGGGACTCGACCCGCTTCGGTGATTTTTCGAAGGAATGCCGGATCCGTGAGCCGGAAATTGTTTCTAACACCCTCGCCGAGCCGCTCCGCAAGTTGTGGCAGGAAGTCGATGCGCTGGCCGCAGATGTGGAAGCTGAGCAAACCCGGGCTGAATTGCAGGACGCGTCGCGGCGTCTGCGCGAGATGCATGGCTCGCTGGCGGTGTTTCTCGAGCAACGCGACGAGCAGAGCGTTTACTGGGTGGAGCGCAGCGGCCGGGATGAGACCCAGTACACACTTCACGCCGCCCCGGTGAATGTGGCCGAACGCTTGCGGCCCTTGTTGTTCACCGGTAAAAAATCCCTGGTGCTAACCAGCGCCACCCTCGGCGTCGGCGACCCAAAGCTCGATTACTTCCGCGGCAGGGTTGGCGCCGAACGAGCACGCGCCGTGTGCATCGGCAGCCCCTTTGATTATCAACGGCAAATGCAGGTGCGCATCTACAAAAGCGTGCCGGATCCGGGAACCCCACGATACGACGAATTGTTGGCCGAGGGGATTCGCGAGGCGGTCACCGCGAGTGACGGCCGGGCCTTCGTCCTGTTCACGAGTTACCGGACGATGCGCGATGCTGCACAACGCCTGGCAGGCTATTTTCAAGGGAAAAACTGGCGATTGTTTGTGCAAGGCGACGGTTTGCCGCGCCACCGCATGATCGAGGAATTCCGTGAGGACGGCCACAGCGTGTTGTTTGGCACAGACAGTTTTTGGGCGGGAGTGGATGTGCCCGGCGAGGCGCTCTCCAATGTGGTCGTCACCCGACTCCCCTTTGCCGTGCCGGATCATCCGCTTGTCGCCTCCCGCTTGGAGGCCATCGAGGCCGCCGGCGGCAATCCGTTCATGGATTACTCACTGCCCGAGGCGATTCTCAAATTGCGCCAAGGGGTAGGCCGCCTGATCCGCACCCAGCGCGACCACGGAATGGTCTGCATTCTGGATAAACGAATCCTAACCAAGCGCTACGGGGCTCAGTTTCTCAAGGCCTTGCCCGATGCTCCGGTTGAAGTGATCGGCTGAGCACCCTGTTGCTAGCCGCGCCATGGCACCAAGCGACTGATCGCCTGTTTGAGCAAGCCGCTGTCCCATTGGCCGGGGGCCGTCGGAGTGCCACCCAAGTAGCCGTAGTTGAGGACGCTGCCGCACTGCGCGCAAAGGAGACGCGAGACGGCCGCCAACGATCCCATCCCCATGGTCGCCACCGGTAGTCCTTGCGGACTGAGCTGAAACTCCGCCAGTCGAAGCACGTCCGCAAGGGAGTTGAGACGCGCCGCCACCTTGAACACGGCCGCTCCAGCGTCACGGGCCCGCCCTGCCGCGTCCACCAGCACTTCGGTAGTCGGCAGTTTCTCAAAATCATGGTAAGAGGCAATCCACGGAATTCCGCAGCTTTGCGCCTCCTCCAGAACGTCGCGCATCGATTCTCGGCTCGCCACCTCCACGTCAATGGCTGCCGCGTGAGCTAATGCAATCCCTAACAATGAGCTGCGCTTTGTGGCTGTTAGCGCCAGTGCGCCACCTTCCTCCTTGCTTCGCGCAGTGAATAATAGCGGCACCCCAGCGAGGTGTTGCCAGTGGTGGCGGGTCGGCTCAAACCCTTGCCCTAGCAAGGAATCAAGCCGGATTTCCGCGATGTCACAACGCTCCAGGATCGTGTGTGCATCGGCTTGATCCAACGCCGCCGCGTCGCCCAAGCTGCCAACCACCCACCCTCGTCCCCCTGAAAATGAAATTTGCGTGTCCGTCACGCCCCGCTTATGACTCCTTCCAACCCACCCGTCAATCGCTTGCGCCAGACCGCCAAAATGCCTCTGTATTTACTTTGTTGAAAAACTTTCTGACAATTGACCTTTTGGCTGGTCAACCCCGTGTTCGGTTTCTAGCCTCCAGAAAATTCGCACCCAATGAACCCCAAAATCTGTACTTCCGCGTTTCTCGCCCTGACGGCTGCCGTTGTTTTTCTGACCCCCAATGCTGCCAGTGGAGCGGTGAAAGTGGAGGTCACAGAGAAGCCCAAGTCTGATGATATCTTGTCGCCCGAATTCAGTGGCGTGAAGGGCAAACCCTCCAAGCCGAAGGATTGGCTCGAAGTGGAAGCCAAGATCAAGATCGAAATGCTCCCGGAGCCAAAAAACAAAACTTGCGACCGGTTGACCGTGAAATGGTACATCGCGGTGGAAAATCCAGATAAGGTCGGTACCTTTTTGAAGCTGACCAAGGAAGTGGAGTATGTGAATCTGCCGCTCAAGGAGGACGTTTACTGCTCTGTGTACCTTTCTCCCGCCTCGATCAGGCGCCTCACCGGAGCCGAGCGAAGTGGCAAACGCGCTGTCAAGTACATTGGTTTCGAAGTGATTATCGACGGCAAGATCGTCGTCGATGCCAGCGACAAACCCGGCAAGGAGAAGTGGTGGGCGGCGGCTTCTGAGAAGATTGCCGACAGCACGGCGGTGCCCCTGCTCAACAAATTGGAGACGCCGTTTGCGGCGATTTGGTGGGATCGATATCCCGAAATTAAAGCCAAAACGGGTCCCTGAGACGGCCGCCCTGCATTTTTCACGATTTTATTGTTGCCTCGCCTCCGACACTTCTCTTTTTATCGCTCCGCACCATGGCTGACACACTGACGACCGTCGCACTTAATATTGGTTCCCAGCGCATCGGGATGGCTGTTTTCGAGACCACGAAAAACGGCGGGCTCTTGCTCAAAGGCTATGCCTCTGAGACGATTGTGGCCGACCCCGCGCAGGAGTCATCACGTATCGGCCAGACGCGGGTGGCGGTGGCAGACTTGGCGCAGCGGCTCAAAGTGGGCCACAGCAAGGTGCGCTACGCCATCTCCGGCCAGGCGGTTTTCACCCGCTTTGTGAAATTGCCAGCCCTGCAGGACGACAACATCGAGCAATTGGTGGCGTTCGAAGCTCAGCAGCACGTGCCTTTCCCAATCAACGAGGTGGTCTGGGACTATGAAATGATCGAGGGAGCGGCGGAAAAAGAAGTGGTCATCGTCGCCATCAAAGGCGAGGCCCTCGACGAGATCAATGCCGCGATCAACGAGAGCGGTTTATCGACCGCAGAGGTGGATGTAGCGCCCATGGCGTTGTTCAACGCATTCTGCGCCGCCTACGGTCCACCGCAAGAGCCGGTGTTGCTTATTGATATTGGTGCCAAGACGAGCAACTTGCTCTACCTCGAAGGCAAGCGCTTCTTCACCCGAAGCGTCCCGGTCGGTGGCGCTGCTGTCACCTCGGCCATTGCCAAGGAGTACGGGGTCTCGTTCGTCGAGGCGGAACATCAGAAAATCGCCCATGGCTTGGTGGCTTTGGGTGGCGGCCACACCGAGCAGCTCGATGAGGCTGTCGCGGCTCTGGCGATGGTTATCCGCAACGCGCTGACGCGTTTGCCCTCTGAGATTGCGCGGACCACCAACTACTACCGCAGTCAGCACGGCGGCAACGCTCCGAAACGGGTGTACATCTGCGGAGGCGGAGCAAACTTGCCCTACACGCTCGAGTTCTTCGAAGAAAAGCTCAATTTGCCCATTGAATTTTTCAATCCCCTCAAAAACATTGCCATTGGCAAAGGGGTAGCTGCCTCAGTGCTTCAAAGGGAGACCCACTTGATGGGTGAGCTGGTGGGGCTGGGATTGCGCGGGATCGGCAAGTCCGTCATCAACATTGACTTGGTTCCAGCCGTGGTGGAACAAATTCGCGCCGCAGATCGGCGCAAGCCGATGCTCATCGCTGCGGCGGCCGTGTTTTTGGCTGGCGTGGCCACTTGGTCAGTTATGCAGATTGTCGCGGCAAACAAGGCGCAAGACATGACGCGTACGATGATGGAAAGTCGCGACAATCTGGCACCACTGGCAGAAGATGTCGGAAAGCTCTTGAAGACCGAAGGCGCTCTGCAGGCAGTGGCCGGCAACTTCACCTCGGCCGAGGCCGATCACGCGTTCTGGCCGGACCTTCTGTCCGAGCTCGCCGGAGCGCTCGCCAGTGACGCGGTGTGGATCACCGATCTGGAACCCCTCAAGGAGTTTAATGCTCTCGAAGGCGAACCCAAAGCTCCCGCCGTCAATGGCAGCTCCGTGGTCAAATCAGATTTCGTCAGCAGCCCCTATGGCAGCAGTGGTTTCACGGAGTCGCTGCGCGGCGAGTCACCCGAACCGGTCATCAAGGGCGGCAAAAACCAGCCCCAGGCACCCACAGCACAGATGGTCAATGCGGTGAAGATTCGCGGGTTCTGGCGTGAGAATCCAGATAGCCAGAACGTGGTGTCCAAGTTGCTGAAGCGCTTGAGAGACAAGCCGGGCAGCTTCAGCTTCAGTGCCGTCGGGCCGGACCACAAACCGGTTCAGCTCAAAGATGAGCAAATCCTCAAGGTTAGCTTGCCCGCCGCTGAAGGCACCGAGTTGGCCTTTCCGTTTTCAATCACCCTGCCCCTCGCCCGTGAGGTGCGCATCAAGTAAACCCAAGCGCTTTTGCACCACCCGCAGTTATGAGTTGGATCAAGGATAACAAATTTGCAGCCATCTTGGCAGGGGCCACCCTGTTAGGGGCGATCGTGCTGTTTTACGTAGGCCTAAACTACCACGGGCGCTACACGGATGCGCTGGAGAAATATCGTGGCGCGGCAGAAGAAGTCGATCGATTTGAAAAAATCCCGCTCTATCCGAGCAAGGAAAACCGTGCCGGCAAGACCAAGGCGCTCAACGAGTACCGGACGGCAATTGGTGGCTTGCAGACCGCCTTCGACAAGTTCCGGCCGAAGGAACTCACCAATATTTCACCGCAAGTTTTCACCGATCACGCCAAGACCGCCAACGAGGAAGTGGCCGCTGCCTTTGAGAAAGTCCACACCAAGTTGCCCGAGGCATTTTTCCTAGGCTTCGAAGCCTACACCGCCTCCCTCGCCCGTGAGGATGCCACCGGCCTGCTCGACTACCAGCTCGGCGCGACCAAGGAATTGTTACTCGCCCTGGCGAAGGCCGCCCCCTCCCAGCTCCAGAACCTTTGCCGGCCGAAATTCCCCGAGGAAGATGGCGAGAAGTCCCAGGGGAATTCAAACGACGTCGCCCGCTCCTTCCCGATCGAACTCACGTTCAAGGGACCAGAGCGCTCCCTCAGGGAGTTCCTCTCCGGCGTCGTCAAATCTTCTAACTATTTCTACGTCGTGCGCACCGTGCGCATCGTGAATGAAAAGTCCGTAGCTCCCAACGCGAAGGATGCCAAGTTTGAAACCACTCCAGCCGCCGCTGCCGCTGCGGCCAAAGCTGCGGACCCCTTCGGTGGTGCCGCTGATTTCGTGATTCCATCCGATGAACCCGCCGCGCCAGAACCGGCCCCCACTCCCACCCCCCCGGCGATCCGCCCACCGACAGGAGGCCTGCCGGGTCATCCACCTGCAACCACCACACCGGCTCGTCCCGCTACGACGGTCCCGGGTCGTCCCGCTGTCACCACTCCCACTGTACCGGGTCGTCCCGCTGCCACTCCCACCGTACCGGGTCGTCCCGCTGCCACTCCCACCGTACCGGGTCGTCCCGCTACCACTGCGCCGGCTCGTCCCGCCGCTGCGCCAGCACGTCCCGCCGCCGTGCCGGCAGCCCCTGCTGTGGCTGCGACGCCGCGTGCTGCGGCGGCACCGGCAGTGGATTCCAGTAGCATTCTCAAACGGGTTCTCGGCAGCGAAGAGCTCGAAGTGTTCCTGCACATTGATGTGCTGGAGTTTGTTCCAGTCAAGGCGCTGCCTGAAGTGCCCAAATCTAAACCCTGATACCAGCCTCTCCGCCCACCATGTCCTGGTTCTCCCAGAATTACGAAAAGGCCGCCCTCGGCGGTGCCGCCGTTGCCGCCCTCGGCTTTGTCTTCTTGGGTTGGTCCAAGGTCGGCAGCGTCACCGAGGATTTCAACGTCAACACCAAAGGTAGCGGCAAAAACAATCCTGCCGTCGCCAGCGCCGATTTGGTCGCCAAGGCCGTCTCCTCGCTGAGCCTCAGCCGCTCGCTGGCTCAGGAAAAAGTCGATGAGCGCCCGGTGGATTTGTTCACCGGTATCCAGCTCTTCATCGCACGCACTGACCCCGGCAAGACCGTCGATCTCTTCAAGAGTGCGCCCATCCATCCGCCCATCCCTAACATTTGGTGGATCCAGAACAATCTGGACCCGGGCTTTGCCGACTCACCGAGTCGCGACGCCGATGACGATGGTTTCACCAATCTGGAGGAATACCTCGCCAAGACCGATCCGAAGGACCCCAAAAGCCATCCACCGCTTATCAACAAGTTGAAGTATGAGAAGGATGACAGCCTCAATTGGTTCATTCGTCCCGGGTTTCCCGATGGCGATGCTTTCACCTTCAATTACGGTGACAACCAAGGAAACAAGAACCGCAGCAAGACCGGCATCACAGTCAAGCCTGGTGAATTGTTCTTCACCGATGGTGTGATGAAAAACCGCTTCAAGTACTTGGGCATGGAAAAGCGCAATGAAATGAACAATGCCACCCACGTCGAGATGGAAATGACTTACGCCAAAATCGAGGATCAAGTTCCCAACAAGATAGGGACGGTTTACGAAATTCCGCAATTCCCCGAAGGTCGCGCCCAGGAATTTTCCAAATATGACCGCAGTGCCGTGCTGAGCTTGGAAGCTGTTGGCAATGAAGGCAAGTCGGAGACATTCAAGGAAAACACCAGTTTTGGCCTGCCTTTCGATAGCGACAAGAAAGACTACCTGTTGAAGAAAGTCACTCCTGATGGCGTCGAAATTGAATACACCGACCCCGTCAGTGGTGCCAAAAAGTCCGCTACCATCCACAAGGGGGCATTCCCCGAACTTGTGCCTTGAATTAGAATCCATAAAAAACCCACGCATCGTCAGAGAACGTCCGCTAGTCATGCAAAATCCGCCCATGCACCGATCCAGTCGCACTGTCATCGCATTGATGACAGTGGCGGCCTCCATGCCAGCTACCATCACGATTGCCAATGCAGCGGAAACCGCAGGCCAAGCCCAGCTTAGTCCGCTTGCGGAGCGTGAGATGATCCGCCGTCAACAAGCCGTCACGGAGGCCGATCGCCTGTTGGCCGAAGCTCGAACTGCCTACGGCAAGCGCGACTATCAGCAAGCGTTTGATAAGTGCAAGGAAGCGCTCAGCGTGCTGCCGGATGCGCCGATGCTTGCCGACCGCCATGCCGCCATCACCAGCCATCTGGCAGATGCCAGCGTGGCCTTGGCGCAGCAGTTCCGTCGGCAGGGTGGCGATGCGAAGAAGGGCGATAAAGGCAGCTACGAGGATGCCCGCGCATTGCTTGAAACGGTGCTCAAAGAGGATCCGGAAAATGCCGCTGCCAAGCGTGAAATTGGGTTCTTGGATGATCCGATCCGCACCGATCCCGCCCTCAATTACAAGCACACTCAAGATGTGGACAAGGTCCGCCGCGGCCTCTACACCGCCGAGGGCTATTACAACAATGGCAATTTCGACAAGGCCCGGAACGAGTACGAAAACGTTCTGCGCATCGACAAATACAACAGCGCGGCCCGTCGCGGCATGGAAGTGGTTGCCGGTGCGAAATCGCGTTACTATCGCGCCGCCTACGACCATACCCGTGCCGAGTTGCTTTCAGAAGTGGACAAGGCATGGGAGTTGTCGGTTCCAGCGGATGTTCCGGAAGGCGGCATCGCCGGCCCCGGCCGCGCCGCCGTCAGTTCGGGCATCGCCTACATCAACGAGAAACTCCGCCGCATCATCATCCCTAACATCGCCTTTGATGACATTACCGTCGAAGAAGCCGTTGATTTCCTCCGCATGCGTGCCGCTGAGTTGGACTTGCTCGAGCCCGATCCAGCCCACAAAGGCGTCAACTTCCTCATCCGCAAGCCGAACGCTGCGGTGGGCGGCGATGCCGGCTTGGAGGCAGCTCCTGCCGATGGGGGTTTGGGTGGCGGCAGCCCCGGCTCGCTGCGCATCAAGTCTCTTCGCCTAACCAATATTCCGCTGGGTCAGGCACTCAAGTACATCTGCGACCAGACCAATCTGCGCTCGAAAGTTGACGACTTCGCCGTCACTTTGGTCCCGCGCACGGAGACCGGTAATGAGATGTTCACCCGCACATTCCGCGTGCTGCCAGGTTTCTATGACACGGTGGCTGCCACCACCGGCGAGGACGGCGGTGCCGCCGGCCCGGTCGATCCCTTTGCAGGCGGCGGCGGAGCGGCCAAGGGCATCAAGGAGCACAAGCCCATTGTCGAACTCCTCAAGAAGATCGCCACGTTTGGCGAGGGTAGTTCCGCGAGTTTGAGTGCCAGCGGTCTGCTGGTGACCAACACGAGTGCCGAACTCGACAAAATCGAGAGTTTCGTGGAGGCCAACTCGATCAGTCAGCCGAAGCAAATCAAGATCACCACCAAGTTTGTTGAAGTCTCTCAGGAAAATACCGACGAGCTGAGCTTCGACTGGCTCGTCACCCCCTTCGGCCTCAGCTCCAACACCCTGTTTGGCAGCGGTGGCACCACCGGCGATGGCTTGAAGCGCACCGGTGCCGATTTTGTCAGCCCGGTCAATGGCGTGTCGATTCCGGGGGTTCCCTCCAACCCGGCTCTCACGGCCAATGGTGTGGCGACCAATGGCCTTCGCAGTGGTACCGGCGCAATCAGTGGCAACAGCATTGATTCGCTTCTGAGCAACCCGCTGCGCACTGAAAGCACTGCCACTCCGGCTCCCGGTGTCGCGGCGGTCACCGGCCTGTTCTCCGGGGGCCAAGTCCAGATGATCATGCGCGGCCTCGCCCAGAAAAAGGGCACCGATCTCATGACCGCCCCTTCGGTCACAGCGAAACCCGGCCAAAAAGCGAAGATTCAAATTGTGCGTGAATTCATTTACGCCAAAGCCTATGAACCCCCGCAGTTGCCCCAGCAAAATAACAATGGCGGCAATATCTTGGGCGGCGGCGGTGGTGGCAACCGTGGCTTTGCCACTCCCGCCACTCCTTCCGAGTGGGATACCCGCAATACCGGCGTGACCCTTGAGATCGAACCGCAGATCTCTGACAACAATTACGTCATCGACCTGCGCTTTGTGCCGGAAGTCGTCGAATTTGAAGGTTTCATCAACTACGGCAGCCCGATCAAGGCCCCATCGACGGACGTTTTCGGCAATCCCACCACGGTGGTTATTACCGATAACCGAATCGAAATGCCGGTGTTCTCGACCCGCAAGGTCGATACCTCGTTAGCCATCTATGACGGCTACACGGTGGCCGTCGGCGGCTTGATCCGCGAGGACGTCCAGAACGTTCAGGACAGCGTGCCAATCTTCGGCTCGATCCCCGTCATCGGGCGCTTGTTCCAGTCCAAAGCAGAGAACCGCATCAAGAGCAATCTGATTATTTTCGTCACAGCCCAAATCATTGATGCCACCGGTCGCCCGCTGCGCGGAAGTGAGGCGAATGCGGCACCTGTCGGTGCTGAGGCTCCGCCCCCGGCCAATGCGCCGGGTGATGTCCTCCCGCCGAGGGAGCAACCTTGAAATATCGTCTGACTACGTAATCCAATCATGCAAAAATCGCCCAT
>CAIQXC010000925.1 GCA_903875675.1 Akkermansiaceae bacterium | reverse complement strand
GGAGAGACGCCGGATTTCGATGAAATCTGGCAAAGAAACCACTCAGATGCCCAGGACCGACGAAAGCGCAGGGATGAAATCCGCCAAGAGCTACTAGTTTCGTAGTAGTCAGCCCGTGAATGGCGCACGGCATGGGGTTAGATTCACTTCAGAATTGGCTGATATTGGCGTTGGTGACGAGGCGGTAAGGGATAAACGATTGTTTGTCACAGGGTTGGTGACGGGCGAGTTTCACGGCGCTATCCACCGCGCTGGCGCCCTGTTGACGAGCGTCCTGAAAGACCGTTGCGTCGAGTCGTCCATCCTTCACTGCCAGCAGCGCGTCGGCAATGGCATCGACGCCTACGAGCACGACCTTGTCCTTCAGCTTTGCCCGCTCCAGCGCCAATAGAGCGCCCATGGCCATCTCATCGTTCTGGGCGAACACGGCCTGGATATCCTGGCCATGGGCCTGGATCCAGTTTTCCATCAGGCTCATGGCCTTGGCCCGGTCCCACTCCGCTGTCTGGGCGGCGAGCATCTTCAGTCCGGGGTGCTCGGCGAGGATCGCTCTGGCCCCCTCGGCGCGCTTGATTTGGGCGGCTTGGCCCATAACGCCCTCGATCATGAGGACGTTCCCTTTGCCGTTCAAGTGCTTGGCGATGCACTCCATTGCGAGGCGGCCGGACTCTTCGTCGCGGGACCCGACAAAGGCCGTGGGCGCAGAGTGGGTCTCTGAATTCATATTCACAATCGGTATGCCCGCGGCCACGGCCTTGTCCACCGCAGGTGAACTCGCCGCCACCTCGCAGGGATTCAAAATAATCGCGTCAACATGTTGCGCGATGAACGACTCAACCTGTTGGACCTGGCGTTCAGCGCTGCCTTGGGCGTCGTTGACGAGCAACTTCACCCCAAGCTCATCGGCCTTGGCTTGCATCGCCTGATTGAGCATAACGATAAACTCGTTAGACACATTGAGCAACGACACTCCGATGGTGATGGTGGGTGCCGCGCCGCCCGCCGATTGTTGGCGGCCACAGCCGCATAGTGCGACAACAATCAACAATGCGATAATACGTTTCATGATTTGTTTTGCTTTTGATCAAGCCATACGGCACCGACGATGATAACGCCTTTCACGATAGACTGATAGTAAGAGGTCACATTGAGCAGGTCAAGACCGTTGTTAATGACTCCGATGAGCAGCGCGCCAAGTATGGTGCCGCCGATGCTGCCCACCCCACCGGACAGGCTGGTACCGCCAATGACCACAGCGGCGATAGCATCGAGTTCGTAGCCGACGCCCGCGTTGGGCTGGCCGGTAGTGATGCGTGCGGCCAAGACAACGCCGGCCACGCCGGCGAGCGCGCCGCAAGTGCCATAACTGAACATTTTGACGGCGGCGACGTTGATGCCTGAGGCGGTGGCAGCCAAGTCGTTGCCACCCACAGCATATATATATCTTCCAAGCCGCAGGTTTTGCAGAAAGACGGCTGACAGGCAGGCGATGACGGCCAGCACGATAAGCGGGATGGGCACCCCTGCGAGATCGCCTCCGAGGCGTGTGAACTCTGTGCTCAAATTCGATACCGGTCGGCCACTGCTGAGCACCAGCGCCAGGCCGCGAGCCACTGTCATCATCCCGAGGGTGGCGATGAAGGGTGCCACTTTGCCTCGGGTGACAACGAGCCCGTTAAGTGCGCCGCCCAAGGTTCCCGTCAGTACGCCCAGCAATACCGGCAACGCGAGAACATGCTGGTTAGGATGTGCCAGACTGGCCGCCACCACCCCGCTCACGGCCACCAACGAGCCGAGCGACAAATCCACCCCGCCGGTGAGTATCACATAAGTAACCCCGACGGCGAGGATGCCGTTGATGGATATCTGCCGCATCACGTTGAGCAGATTCGGGATGGTTAGAAATCCGGGCTTGGCCAGCGACAATGCCAGACAGATGAGCACCAGCGCGATGGCAAGCCCCCATGATTTGATAGATGATGAACGCATGAGACGCATGATTTGTCAGGCTGGCATGGCGAATTTGAGGATTTCCTGGGGAGACGTCTGGCGCGTGTCGAAACGCGCGCTAAGTTGCCCTTGCCGCATAACAAGCAAGCGGTCGCTCAACAGCAGCAATTCCGGCAATTCTGATGACACCAAGAGAACAGCGGTGCCGACGTTGGCCAAGCGATTGATCAGCGCGTAAATCTCGGTCTTCGCACCGATGTCGATGCCGCGGGTGGGCTCGTCGAGAATGAGAATATCCGGGTTGCTAAGCAACGCCTTGGCCAGCACGACCTTTTGTTGGTTGCCACCGCTCAGGTGCATCACCCGCTGGTGGCGGCCTGCCACCTTGATGGCAAATGTTTGGATTTGGGCGTCGGCCAGTGCGGCTTCGCGCTGCCGATTGATCCAGTGCTGGCGCAGGCTGGAGAGTGTTAGATTATGTTGGACGGACATCCGGGGCACCAGTCCGAAGAGCTTGCGGTCCTCACTGACCAAGGCAATGCCGGCGGCGATGGCGGCGGCCGGAGAAGTGATAGTCAGTTGGCGGCCACGGATGCGGATTTCACCGGAAGCGGCAGGAGCCAAGCCATAGATGGCACTAACCAGCTCGGTGCGACCGGCACCCATGAGGCCGGCGATGCCGAGGATTTCGCCGCGGTGCAGTGTGAAACTGATATCATGAAACTTGCCTGGCAGGGTCAAACGATGAACTTCCAAGGCGGGCTCACGCTGACTGGCGCTGCGTGCAGCCGCCGGCGGGGCGAGCTCGCGTCCGACCATCAGGCTGATGAGTTGGCGGTCATCGAGTTCGCTGGCTGGGCGTGTGGTGATGTGATGGCCGTCGCGCAGGACCGTGATGGTATCTGCGATGCGGAAGATTTCATCCATTTTGTGAGATATATAAATCACGGTGACGCCGCGCTGTTTGAGGTCGCGGATGAGGGTGAAGAGAGCATCGACCTCGCGCTGCGAGATGGCGGACGTCGGCTCGTCCATGATGATCAAACCGGCGTCATAGGCGAGCGCCTTGGCAATCTCCACAGTCTGCATCTCAGCTACGCTCAGGTCCATCATCTTGCGTCCGGGAGCCAGCGGGCTACCGAGGCGGTCGAGG
>CAIQXC010000924.1 GCA_903875675.1 Akkermansiaceae bacterium | reverse complement strand
GCTATCCGTCCTTTAGTTAGAAAGCGGATGATATAGAGTTCGTCTTCGGCGAGCTTTGCGACGGAGGTACCGCCGATCTCCACTTCAGCGCTATCGATGATGGCCGAGCGTAGCAGCGTGAGGCGTCTGGACATCAGGCCCGAATCATCGCCTAGGAATTTGAGACGCATGGCAATGGCGAGAGCCGCGACGCCACGGATTTTTTTGTCGGTGTGGAGGGACTGGATTTTTTCGAGCAGGGCGAGTGAGCGAGGGTCGTCGCTGGCAGCCAAGGCGAGACAGAGAGCGGGGAGCTTGGACGGTTCGGTGGGGGAGGACAGGCTTTTCAAGTGGTAGGTTTCGACGGCGGCATAGATGGCCTTAATTTCCTCGGTGAAGGCTTTGCTGCTGTTGCCGTTGGGCTGGGTATTGCGCAGGCTGGAGGTGATGCTCAGGAACCAAGCCGCTGGTTCGAGAGTCCATGGTTCACGTAACTGCGGGCCGATGACGGCCCACATTTGTTTGGCAGCGGCGGCGGGATCCGGGCGGGCGCTCCAAACCTTTGCGCGGGCTTCGGTGGTGGTAGCGGCGGCCACGTCCAGTGACCACTTATCCAGTGAAAGCTGAAAGTTTTTTTCCACGCGTGAGGCGTCGGCTGGGGTGGCGCTGAGATCGGATGGAATCAGCATCAACAGCAAAGCGGCGAGGTGAAACGTGCGATTCATGGCAGGAAAGATAGGTGGGAAGAGGGGAGGAAGAGAAGTTGAAGTATCGTGCGGCGGCCGTCTCAGGCACCCGGTTGGCAAAAGGTGGTGGCGTATTCACGAGCCCATTGATCAGCGGCGAGTACTGCGGCCAGGGAGGAGGACGGTTCAACCTGATGGGCGTCCATCGCGGCGGCCACGCATGCCCAGATGCCGGGAAATGACAGTTGCCCGCTGCGGAAGGCCGCCACAGCCACCTCGTTGGCTGCGTTGAAAACTGCCGGCAGTGTGCCGCCGCAATGGCCGGCCCGGCGGGCCAGACCCAGCGCCGGAAATACGTCGTCGCGCGGCGCTTCGAATTCCAGTTTGGCTAGGGTCGCAAAATCCGGCGCCTGCAGGCCGCCGGCGACCCGCTCCGGCCAAGTCAGTGCGTATTGGATTGGGAAACACATGTCGGTGCGGCTCAGCTGGGCGAGCAGCGAGCCATCGCGGAATTCGACCATCGAGTGAATGATGCTTTGCGGGTGGACCAGCACGTCGATGCGCTCCATGCCGATGCCAAAGAGCCAGCGTGCCTCGATCATTTCCAAGCCTTTGTTGAAGAGCGTGGCGGAATCGACGGTGATTTTAGGTCCCATTTCCCAGGTCGGATGGCGCAGGGCCTGCTCTGGAGTTACCCGCGCCAAGTCGGCTGCGGCCAGGGTTCTGAAGGGGCCGCCGGATGCTGTTAGAATCAGCCGTGCGACGGCCTCCGCCCCGCCTCGCTGGCCGTCGAGGCATTGGAAGATTGCGTTGTGTTCGCTATCCACAGGCAGCAATTTCACGCCGTGGCGGGTGGCGGCGGCGGTGATGAGTTCGCCGGCCATGACCAGGATTTCTTTGGAGGCGATGGCTAGGTCCTTGCCCGCCTCGATCGCTGCGAGTGCCGGCTGCAAGCCAGCCGTGCCAACAATGGCCACCAGCACCATGTCTGCCTCAGCGAGTGTGGCCAGATGAACCAAACCATCCGCACCAAGATGAATCTGCACGCCTGATGGCAACAAGGCCCGCAGCGCAGCCTCCTTGCTGGCATCGTAGAGTGCCACCTGTCGCACCCCGGTATCGCGCACTTGCTGGGCGAGTTGAACGATATTGCCCGCTGCGGCGAGGCCGACGAGTTCGATGTGCTTTGTCAGGTGGGCCGCCACCTTCAGAGTGGAGCCGCCAATGGAACCGGTGGACCCGAGTAGAACGACGCGGCGTTTGCGAGGTGAACTCATGAGGCGGGAAGCAACACCCATTGCAGGTAGAAGTAGAGTGCCGGGGCGGTGAAGCAAATGCTGTCAATCAAATCCAGTCCGCCGCCGATGCCCGGGAGGATGGACCCGGAGTCCTTGGCCTGAAGGGCGCGTTTGACCACGCTTTCAGCCAAATCCCCGATGACCGCCAATGCTGCCAACAGGAGTCCGAGAAAAACCACGTGCTCCCAACCGCCAAGCACTGCCAACTCCCGTGGGAAGGCTGCAAACAGACCGCAACCGGCCAGCTGTGAAAATACCAGAGCGCCGCCGAGTCCTTCCCAAGTCTTGCCGGGACTCACGTTTGGGATGAGTTTGTGCCGCCCGATGAGCGAACCAACGATATAGGCCCCCATGTCCGTGAACTTAGTCACCGCCAACAGCCACAACAGCAACACCGCCGCAGGCAACGCCACTTTTCCACCAGCCGCGTGCCAATCGGGAACCAGAAATAAAAGTTTAGCCGCAAAATTGAACAGAAACGCGATATAAATGAATCCGCAAAGGGTGACTGCTACAGCCACCAAGCTTTCCAACACTCGGATCGGCCCGCGCAACTCCAGGATAAATGCTCCGAACAACGCCACGCAGACGGCGAATCCATCCCAGCCACTCAAGAGGCCGCTCTTCTGTTGCAACAAACCGGTGTAAAGCCCACCGCAGTACACCAGCGCCAACCCCAATCCGAAACGCGGAAAACACCTCATCCCGGCCACCCGTAACATCGTGAAATACTCGCGTGTAGCCAATACGGTCAGTAGCCCTAACATGCCTAAATACGCCCAGCTTTGCATGCTGGCAAACGTCACTCCCACCATGCCCCATAACGCGACGGTGCTGCCTGACCGCCGGGCAAACACGCGGGCTTTTGAGGGAGCGGGACTTGGGGAGGCATCGGTCATGGCACAGCCCCATCCAATCTCCTGAATCGCCTCGTGGCAACACATTCCGTGATTTACCGCGCAACCCTTCGGCCTTCTGGGGGTTTCCTGCTCTCAAGGGGATCCCAACCGGGAACCTATCTATTAGCAAAATCGAAACAACTGAACAACATGAAAGCTACCACCCTCGTTGCCCTCGCCACCCTGCTTGGCTCCAGCGCCTTTGTCGCCGCCCAAGATGCCCCGGCCGCTCCAGCCCGTCCAGCCCGCACCCCGCGTGCGCCCACCGCCGAACAAATCAAGGAATTTGACAAGAATGGCGACGGCAAGCTTGACGAAACCGAGATGAAAGCCATGCAGGATGCCCGCAAGGCCAAGTATGAAGCCATGCAAAAGGCAAATCTCGAAAAATACGACGCCAACAAGAATGGCAAGCTCGACCCGGAAGAAATCGCCAAGATGCGTGCTGACCGCGAAGCCGAAATGATCAAGAAGTACGACAAAGACGGCGACGGCAAACTTTCCGACGAAGAGAAGAAGGCCATTCCAGCCAGCGAACGCATGATGGGCGGTGCAGGCGGCCCAGGCGGACGCACCGGCGGTCGTCGTGGTGGTGCTCAGGTCACTCCACCTCCTGCTGCCGATCCAGCAAAATAAAACTTAAGCCAGATTAAGTTTCTCCAACCGCAGATGGCATCCGCCGTCTGCGGCTTTTTTTCATCAATTCCGCCCGGCGATGGTTTGTTGCCACAGGGGAGAGGGCGGCAAATCATTGGGGCGGTAAATGA
This sequence comes from Akkermansiaceae bacterium, assembly GCA_903875675.1. Taxonomy (GTDB): domain Bacteria; phylum Verrucomicrobiota; class Verrucomicrobiia; order Verrucomicrobiales; family Akkermansiaceae; genus Luteolibacter. The sequence continues at coordinate 1,734 of CAIQXC010000924.1, read as the reverse complement.
TGATGCCGGCGTGGGTTGGCGAACCGTTCAGATAGTCCGCAATCGGACGATCCATGATGACCATGCGCCCCTTGTCTCGATCCGAGGTGGCGTGGCTGAAAACCGCCCGGCCGTTGATCCGCATGATCATGCCCACATGCGAGGTATAGGCATCGCGGTCGGTGGTGGTGATCGCGCAAATGTCACCATCCTGCAGATACGCCTCGGCCGCCAGCACCTTCGCTTTTGGAACGTGCATCACCGGCAATTGCGACACCCGTGCCTCGATCTTCCCGATCGGCTCGATGAGTGCGGGGTTGGCACGCAGGTAGCGATAGCTCTTCCAGGCCACCGTCATCTCGTGGATGTCACGGCGCAGGCGCTGAGCGCCGGGCAAGCGACTGGTAATGTTGGAAGCAAAGCCGCGCTGCTGGTTATTGGAAAATACCTCCTCAAGCTGGTGCATCCGGCTCAGGTAGCTGCCGGTGCAAATGCCATTGCGGTAGCGCTCGAGTTCCACCATGTGCAGCATGTCCTGCGGTTGGTAGGGACCGGGTTTGTAGCGGAGCATGCGGGCGATCGCCAAGGCGTTCTCGTAATACGTCCAGCAATCCATCGCAGTGAGATTTACCACCGGGGATTCGATGCGGTCATCCACTTCCAGTGTGTAGTTCACATAGCGTGTGCCGACGAGTTCCCGGGCCACTCGTGTGATGCGCTGGGACAGGGGTAGGGCGCGCCAGTTTTCCCGTTCAGCCATGGCCACGATCGCATGAAATTTGGCCTCGCCCTTGAATACTGTGGCCATTGGCAGGCGCGGCGGACTCGGTGGCGTGACGGTGCGTCCACGGCTGGTGGCCACCTGGATTTTGCGAGTGCCGCCCATTGGCAGGCTTGCCAGTTCCTCATTGGCACAACTGATGAGGCTCAGCCAGCCAAGTACCATGATCCCAATTTTGCCGCACATGGCCGCGAGTTTAGGCGCAAATGCGCAAATTTGCAATGCCGTGATTGCCCGGATTGAAGTGGGCCGGGGGCTCAATACCCCTCCGGATGTCTCATCACATAGCCATCGGCTTGGCGTGGCTCCGGCTTCCAGCGCGGCCCGCTGCGGGCTCCACTGCCGCCTGTGTCCAGCCGCAAACCAGCAACCGTCATGAAAACATGGCCGCGACTGGTGTAGATGGTGATCCATTTGCCCGGGCCGGGGGCTCCGTAGTTGAAGTAGTCTCGCGATGACAGGCACCCGTCGATGAGGCCGGCCGCCCGCAGCACATAAGAGACGCTCCCGGAACAGTCGTATCCGTAGTCCACCAGCTGGGCGTGGCCGCCACCCCACTTGTAGGGCACCCGCTGCAGCCGATTGGCCGCCGCAAATGCCTGCCTCACCGCCGCAGGCGCGTGGCTCGGAGGAAATGCCCGGCCGTGCGTCAAATCCGGGCTGTAGCCAGGGTCATAGCGATACGACACCGGTTGCCGGGTTGTCACCTGACTGGAACAAGACACCAAGCCCAATATCAGGGGCAAAGTGGCCAGAAAAAGGGAGGGGATGCGCTTCACGGCCGAGACGATTGCGAAATCAGTCAACAAAATCAAACTAATTTTACGGGCGGCCTTTGAGCCAGGCAATGGCCTGGTTGAGGGCGCGGGCACGGTGGCTGAGTTGATTCTTCAGATTTTGGCCCAATTCCGCAAATGTCTGTTGGTAGCCCTCCGGGATAAACAGTGGATCGTAGCCAAAGCCACCTTCACCCT
>CAIQXC010000923.1 GCA_903875675.1 Akkermansiaceae bacterium | reverse complement strand
CCTATGGCACGCTGGGTGACGGCACGACCGTGAGCCAATTGGTTCCGACTTCGGTGGTGGATGGCGCGCTGGCTGGCAAATCGATTGTGCGCAGCACAGCCGGTGGCTACCACAATCTGGCACTCGCGGCGGACGGCACCCTCGCCGCCTGGGGCCTCAACTCGAGTGGCCAATTGGGCACCGGCGATACCATCGACCGCTACCCGCCCAACCGGGTGGATCTGACCGGTATTCTAGCAGGAAAAACCGCGACGGCCGTGGCGGCCGCCTACGCCCACAGCCTCGTCCTGTGCAGCGACGGCACACTCGCCGCCTGGGGACTCAACGACAAGGGACAACTCGGTGATGGGACAACTACCAACCGGTCGGTACCCATTCAAGTGGTGCAAACGGGTGCGCTGGCAGGAAAGTCCGTGGTGGCCATTGCCTGCGGCAGCAATCACAATCTGGCCTGGTGCAGTGACGGCACGCTGGTCGCTTGGGGCGACAATTCCAGCGGTCAATTGGGAGACGGCACGTTGATCAACCGGACGTCGCCGGTGAAGGTCAATCAGGCAGGGGTGCTGGGAGGCAGAGCCGTTGTGGCCATTGCCAGTGGTGGCAATTCCAATCTCGCCTTATGCGCGGATGGCAGCCTCGCCGCCTGGGGTGCCAATTCGAATGGCCAGTTGGGCAATGGCACGGCGGTAGGTGCCACCACGCCGGTGTTGGTGGACCGCAGCGGGGTGCTGGCCGGCAAGACGGTCACGGGGATTGCCTGTGGCGGGTCGCACAGTTTGGTGTTGTGCTCGGACAACACGCTGGCGTCCTGGGGATACAACAGTGCCGGGCAATTGGGCAATAGCATCACTGGCGACTACACCGGCAAGTGGGCACCGGTGCTCGTAACCCAAACCGGGGTGCTCTCCGGCAAGACGGTGGTGGCCATCGCGGGCGGCAATATTCACAGCCTGGCGCTTTGCTCAGATGGCACGCTCACGGCCTGGGGGAGTGGCATCAATGGTGAGCTGGGCAACAATTCCACAAGCTCCAACGGCGTGCCCGTGCTGGTGACTGCCACCGCGCTGCGTGCCGGGGAGCGGTTCGCGTTTGCCGGAGGCGGCAATGCCCACTCGCTGGCAGCCGTCGCGCAGCCGGTCCCACCGGTGGCGGAAACCCTGACAGCCACTAACCTGATGGACAGCGCTGCCACTCTCAACGGCCGGATGAATGGCAATGGGTCGGCCACGACGGCTTCCTTTGAGTATGGCCTAACCACCGGCTATGGCAACACCGCCACAGCAAGCCCGGCCAGCGTGAGCGGCACCACCGCCACAGCCGTGAGTGCCGCAGTGAGCGGATTGCGCCCGGGCACGGTCTATCACTTCCGCTGCATCGGCACGGCCGCCGGGCGGGTGGTCTATGGCAGCGATCAAACGTTCACCACCACCACTCTCGCCAGCCTGGCAAGTCTAACGCCGAGTGCGGGCGTCTTGTCGCCGGGATTCGCAGCCGCAACCACCCCATACGACGTCACACTGGCAGCCGCTGAGATTTCCCTAACCCCCGTGACGGTGGCGGCGAACGCAACAGTAAAGGTCAATGGCACGGCTGTGGCGTCCGGCGCGGCCAGCCCCGTCATCGCCCTCATTCCTGGGCCTAACCCAATCACCGTGGTGGTTAGCGGTGCCGGCGGCAACACCCAGACCTATCAAGTTATTGTCACCCGCTTGCCGGCGATGATGGCATTCGCGTCAGCCACCACCGTACTGGCGACGGCGGCGGGGTTCTCGGTCGATGGTCTGAGCGTGGATTTCAGTTTGGGGTTTGCGCCGACGGCCGGGACCGCGCTGACGGTTCTCAAGAACACCGGCAACCTGCCGATTCAAGGGCGGTTTTCCAACCTCGCCCAAGGGCAGGTGCTGCGCCTTACCTTCAATGGGATCGAGTATCCAATGGTGGCAAATTACCGCGGTGGCGATGGCAACGATCTGGTATTGGAGTGGGGCATCAACCGCTTGGTCGGCTGGGGATACAACTCGGACGGTGAGATTGGCGACGGGACCACGACCAACCGCTGGGTGCCCACCGCGATGCTCGACGGGGTGCTGGCTGGCAAGGTCGTGGCCCGCATGGTGGCGGGTGGCAGTCATGGATTTGCCTTGTGCGCGGATGGGACGCTGGCCGCTTGGGGCGGAAATACGTACGGTCAACTGGGCGATGGCAGCAACACACAGCGGCTGTTGCCCGTGCTGGTGGACCGCAGCGGCGTGCTGGCCGGCAAGTCAATCGCGATGATTGCGGCAGGCCAATTGCACACGGTGGCCCTGTGCAGCGATGGGACGCTGGCGGCGTGGGGATACAACAGTTCGGGCCAGTTAGGCGACGGCAGCAGCACCAACCGGAGCGTGCCGGTGCTCGTGAAAATGGACGGCGTGCTGGCAGGCAAGACGGTCAACGCCATCAGTTGCGGCTCGAACCACACGTTGCTGCTTTGCACGGATGGGACATTGGCGGCATGGGGTGCCAACGGCTCCGGAGCCTTGGGTAACGGCGGGACGGTATCGAGTCCCGTGCCGGTGGCGGTGGATCTAACAGGCGTTCTGGCAGGCAAAACGGTGACCACCATTGCCGCTGGCTACGACTTCAGTCTGGCAACGTGTTCGGATGGGACGGTGGCAGCTTGGGGCAACAATACGTGGGGCCAATTGGGCAATGCCAACACGGTCGCCAGTTCGGTGCCGGTGCTGGCGAACCGGACCGGGGTGCTGGCCGGCAAGACGGTCACAGCAGTTTCCGCAGGGGAAACATTCAGTGTTGCGTTGTGTGCGGACGGGACCCTGGCGGCATGGGGAGCCAACTCGTACGGCCAATTGGGCAACGCCAGCGCGACCACCAGCAACGTGCCCGTTTTGGTGAGCCAGACCGGGGTGCTAGCGGGCAAGGTGGTGACGGGGGTGGACGCCGGTCAAGGGTACGCATTGGCATTTTGCGCGGACGGCAGCGTGGCTACGTGGGGCGCCAATTACAGCGGTCAGTTGGGCGATAACAGCACGACCAACCGCAATGTGCCGGTGTTAGTCAACACTGGCGGGCTGGGATCATCCGAGCGAATTTCGTTGGCACAGACATGGGGATCGCGGTCGATGGCGCTGGTGGGGATGTTGCCACCGCCAGTGCCCGAGACCCTGGCCGCCAGCGCAATCACGGGAACATCCGCCAGCGTGGCGGGCCGCGTGAGCCCCAGCGGCAACACCGTCACAGTGGCTTTCGATTATGGCCTAACCTCCGCCTATGGCAGCACTGTGGCCGCGGTGCCAGCCACCGTCAGCGGCACCGCGCCAACCAGCGTGAGCGCCCCGCTCAGCGGCTTGCTGCCGGGCACCACCTATCACTACCGCGTGATAGTGACCCGTTCGGGTACCTTGTTCTATGGCGCGGATAGCTCGTTCACCACCCGTGATGCCGCGACTCTTGCCAACCTGACAGTGACCAGCGGTCAACTGAGCCCAAGTTTTCTCGCCAGCCAAATGTTCTATCAGGTGACCGTGCCGAATGCCACGGCGGCCATCGCGTTCACGCCCACCACCACCCGTTCAACCGCCACTGTGCGGGTCAACGGTCAAGGGGTGGCCGCCGGTGCCGCCAGCGAATTGCTGCCGCTCACGTTGGGTGGCAATTCCATCAACGTCGTCGTGACCGGCGAGGATGGCGGAACCCTGACCTATCAGCTAACAGTCACCCGACTGCCCGCTGGATACAATTTCGACGCCGCCACCACAGTGCCGGTGACGGCGGGAGTCCTGGCAGCAATGGGCGATGCAACAATTTCGCTAGGCTTCACCCCGCTGCCGGGCACATCGCTCATGCTGATGAAAAACACCGGCGGGCTGCCAATCCAGGGGCGTTTTACCAATTTGGCGCAGTGGCAAACGATCACCTTGTCCTATGGCGGCATCGATTATCCATTCGTCGTCAACTACTACGGCGGCACTGGCAACGATCTGGTATTGGAGTGGGCCAAGCGCAGGCTGCTGGCGTGGGGGTACAACTCCTACGGCAGCCTCGGTGACGGAACGGTCGTCAATCGATCGGTGCCCGCGCCGGTGCGGCTTGGCATATTGGCTGGCAAGACGGTTGTGCGGGTGGCTTCGGGCGGCAATCACAACCTGGCGCTGGCCTCGGATGGCACGCTGGCCGCTTGGGGAGACAACACATACGGGCAACTGGGTGACAATTCCAACACGACCCGCACAGAGCCAGTGGCGGTGGATATTTCCGGGGTATTGGCCGGCAAAACGATCATCGGGCTGACGGCCTGCGGAAAGTTCAGTGTCGCGGTGTGTGAGGATGGCACGGTGGCCGCTTGGGGAGGAAATGATAAGGGCCAGCTCGGAGACGGCAGCACCGCTCAACGCATGAAGCCGGTGCTGGTGGATCGTTCCGGGGTACTGGCCGGCAAGCGGATCATCGCAGTGGCCGGCAGCACGGTCTCTCAGGATTCCCAACACTGCCTGGCGCTGTGCTCGGATGGCACGCTCGTCGCTTGGGGATTCAATGGATTCGGGCAATTGGGCGATGGCACGAGCGTCTCCCGCCCGACGCCTGTGCTGGTGAATCAGTCGGGCGTTTTGGCCGGCAAAACTATCACCTCTGTCACTGCGGGCAGCAATCACAGTGCGGTGTTGTGCTCAGACGGCACGCTTGTCACATGGGGCTACAATGTGCTCGGAAACCTCGGGGATGGCACCACCACCGGGCGCTTCGTGCCAGTGGCCGTGGTCAACTCCGGCGTCCTGGCTGGCAAAACCGTCACCGCGCTTAGCACGGGCGGCGATACCAACCTCGTCCGCTGCTCCGATGGCACGCTCGCCACCTGGGGCTATGGCAGTAACTCGCAATTGGGCAACGGACAAACGACCTACGCGCAGACCACGCCGGTGTTGGTCACCGCCAGCGGCGTCCTAACAGGCAAGATGCCGCAGTCCATTGCCAGCGGGTCGAACCACCAGCTGGTGGGCTGCGGTGACGGCAGCCTGATTGCCTGGGGCTATAACGGGTCTGGCCAGTTAGGAGATAACTCCACAACCAACCGCAGCACTCCCATATGGGTAACGATCAGCACGCTGCGGACCGGCGAGCGAGTCGCCGCCGTGTGCGCCGGCAGCTCCCACAGCATGGCCTGGATCGCCTCTCCGCTAGCACCCACCGTGACGACCCAGCCAGCCACCGAGGTGGCGGATATTTCAGCCACGCTCAATGGCCAGGTGATGGCCAACGGCACCGCAACCAGCGTGACGTTTGAATACGGGCGGACAACCGCTTATGGCATGATCGTCGCCGCCACTCCCGACACAATCACCGGCACCACCCCTGCGGCAGTTAGCGGCGACCTCAGCGGCCTGCTGTCCGGCACGACCTATCATTTCCGACTGATCCAGGCCGGTCCGGCCGGCGGCTTCGTGGGTGCGGATCAACAATTCACCACCACTTCGACGGGGACGCTTGCCAGCCTAACGATGGATGGAGGCTCGTTGCGACCCGCCTTTGATGCCAATCTGGCGCGCTACATCGCCACCGTGCCCAACGCCACCACTCGCATCACCCTCACCCCGGTCACTGCCGACGCGGCGGCAGCGGTGACGGTCAACGGCACAGCGGTTGATTCCGGCAGCGCCAGCCAAGCGATTTCGCTGGCCGAGGGCAGCACGTCCATCTCGCTCAGTGTGACTGGAGCGAGCGGCGAATCCCGGGCGTATCAAGTGGTCGTCACCCGGTTGCCCGCCTCATTTGATTTCGCTGCGGCCACCACGGTGCCGATTTCAGCGGCCGACTTTGCGGTGGACGGGCTGAATGCCAATTTCAACTTGAACTTTGCGCCGACTCCGGGCACCCAGCTCACGGTGTTGGAAAACACCGGCACCAACCCGATCCTTGGCCACTTTGCCAACCTGGCCCAGTGGCAAACAGTCAACCTTTCCTTCGGCGGCACCACCTATGCATTCGTCGCAAATTATGCCGGCGGCACCGGCAATGACCTGGTTCTGGAATGGGCCAACCGCCGCATGCTGGCATGGGGCTACAATTACTATGGAGAATTGGGCAACGGAACCACGTTAGATACCATCCTCCTCCCCGTCCCGGTGATGGGCGGGGCATTGGCCGGCAAGACCGTGGTTCGGACCAGCGCCGGCACTCGATTCAGCGTGGCCTTGGCCACCGACGGCACGCTGGCTGCCTGGGGGCTCAACGACAATGGCCAATTGGGCGATAACACCACCACCAACTGGAGCCTCCCCAATCCAGTAAACATCACCGGCGCTCTCGCAGGGAAGACCATCATCAAGCTGGAATCCGGCGAATCGCAAAGTCTCGTCTTGTGCAGCGACGGCACACTGGCCGGATGGGGCAGCAGCTTCGGCAAGGTGCCAGCCTTGGTCGATCAGACGGGCGTGCTCGCCGGGAAAACCGTCACCGCTATTTCCTGCGGCGGCGCCCACAATCTGGCACTCTGCTCGGATGGCACTCTGGTTGCTTGGGGATCTAACACTTATGGCCAATTGGGTGATGGTTCCACCACGGGTCGCACCAGCCCGGTCTTGGTCAATCAAACCGGAGTGCTGGCGGGCAAGACCATCGTCGCCATCTCCGGCGGCGGGGCTCACAGCGCCGTCCTCTGTTCGGACGGCTCCATCGCCAGTTGGGGCAAAGGCGATAGCGGCCAGTTAGGCGTTAACTCCGCAGTCAACAGCAGCGTGCCGGTTCTCACGGACCGCTCCGGCGTGCTGGCGGGCAAAACGATCACCACCTTGGTTGCGGGTGGCGCTCAAAGCTTTGCCCTCTGCACGGACGGCAGCCTGGCGGCATGGGGCTCCAATTCCTACGGTGAGTTGGGTATTGGCACGAGTACGAGTAGCCTCGTTCCGGTGCTGGTGATCCGCACCGGCGTCTTGTACGGCAAAACCATCACCCTGATCGAGGCCGGTGCTGACCGCGGTTTCGCCGGATGTTCCGATGGGGTCCTTGCCGCGTGGGGCAATGGCGGAAGCGGCCAGTTGGGTGACGGTCAATCGTCCGGCAGATACTCTCCGGTCCTGGTGTCCACCACCGCTCTCCGTGCCGGAGAGTGCTTCAGCGCCGTCGCCGTGGGCCTGTATCACAACATCGCCTTGGTCGCCTCGCCGCCCATGCCAAGGGCGGAAACCCTGACCTCCAGCGACGTCGCCGATACCTCCGCCACCCTCAATGGCCGCGTCAGCGCAGCCGGTTCCCCAGCCACCGTCGCCTTCGAATTCGGCCTGACCTCCGCCTATGGCAACACCCTAACCGCCACGCCAGCAACCCTCATCGGCAATCTCGATACCCCGGTGGCAGCCCCACTCAGCGGCTTGCTTTCCGGCATCACCTATCATTACCGCGTGAATGCCACAGGCCCCGGCGGCACCACCACCGGCCCCGATATGACGTTCACCACCACCGCGCTGGCAACACTGGCCTCGCTGACGTTGAGCGACGGCACCCTCCAGCCAACCCTCGATCCTAACATTCTAAGCTATAACTCCACCGTGGGTTATGCCACAAGTTCCATCACCCTGACCCCGGTGACCACCCAACCGGACGCCACGCTAACCGTCAATGGTTCGCCACTCGCCTCCGCCACCGCCAGCGCCCCCATCTCACTGGCACCGGGCAACACCACCGTGCCCATCATCGTGACAGGATCCACCGGGGCCAGCCGGACCTATCAACTCGTCGTCACCCGACTCCCGCAATCGTTCTCCTTCACAAGTGCCAGCTCCGTGCCCGCCACCGCGTCAGCATTTTCCATCGCCGGCCTAACAGCCTCGATCTCGCTCAACTTCGCTCCAGTTTCAGGCACCGCGCTGACCCTGCTGAACAACACCGGCACAACGCCCATCGCGGGCCGCTTCACCAATCTCGCCCAGTGGCAGACCGTGAACCTGACGTTTGGCGGCGTCCAATACCCGTTTGTCGTCAACTACTTCGGCGGCGACGGCAACGACCTCGTCTTGGAATGGGCAAACAACCGGTTGCTGGCATGGGGCAAAAACGACGTCGGCCAGGTGGATGATTCACTTGTCAACCGCTCCCTGCCCGTTGCGGTGACCCCCAACATTCTGGCAGGCAAGACGATTGTGCGGACCGCTTCCGGTGCCAGCCACAACTTGGCTCTGTGCGCCGATGGCACACTGGTGGCCTGGGGAAATAATGCCAGCGGTCAGTTAGGCGATGGATCCACCACCAACCGCACCACGCCGGCTTTGGTCGATTCCTCGGGCGTTCTCGCCGGGAAACAAATCATCGCGATCGCAGTAGGATCGAACCACTGCTTGGTCCAGTGTGCCGACGGCACGCTGGTGGCCTGGGGTGACAACGTGTATGGCCAGTTGGGGGATGGCACCACCACCGTCCGCAGCAAGCCAGTGCTGGTGGACCGCAGCGGCGTATTGGCAGGCAGAACAATCACCGCCATTGCCACGGGAACGGCGCATAACCTGGCACTCTGCGCGGATGGCACACTGGTGGCCTGGGGATACAATTACACCGGCCAACTTGGCGATGGGACGCTCTCACTTGGCTTGCGGCCGGTCTCTATCGGTCGGAATGGCGTGCTGGCCGGCAAGACGATCACCGCCATCGCCGCTGGCGACCAACACAGCCTGGCGCTTTGTTCGGACGGCAACGTGGCGGCTTGGGGTAGCAACTCAAACGGCCAGTTAGGCGACTCCACCACCACCAATCGCCGCACCCCGGTGTGGGTCAGCCACTCTGATTTCTTGATGTCTAACACCCTCGTTCGCATCTTCTCCGGCAATACCCATAATTTGGCCCAATCCACAGACGGCTCCCTTGCCGCGTGGGGCAACAATGCAAGCGGGCAACTCGGCAACGGTGAAATCACTACCGTCGCCGCAACAAGCCCCGTCCTCGTCCAGTCCAATACCGCCCTGCTAGGAAAAACCGTTAGATTATTCGAAGCCGGTGGTTTCCATAACTTTGCGCTGGCTGACGACGGCTCACTTGTTGCCTGGGGCTCCAACTTCTATGGTCAACTCGGGGATGGAACCACGACCGACCGCAACACGCCGGTGGCGGTGGTCGCCAGCGCTCTGCGTGCCGGGGAGCGGTTTGCCGCCATGTCCGCCGGCCAATCCCACACCCTCGCCCTTGTCGCCATGCCGGCACCAGCGCTGCCCGTGACCCTCGCCGCCAGTGGCGTGACCGATACTGCGGTCACCCTCAACGGCACGGTCAATGCCAGCGGCACCCCCGTCACGGTATCGTTCGAATATGGCCTAAGCACCGATTACGGCAGCACCGTGGCCGCCTCACCAGCCACAATCAGCGGGGCCACTGCCATTCCGCTGAGCGCCACGTTGACCGGGTTGCTAGCTGGCAACACCTATCATTACCGGGTGCTGGCAGTCGGAACCGGCGGCGTGGCAAAGGGTGAGGATTTGTCCTTCACCACCACAGATATAGATTCGCTGGAGGGGCTGATCATAACCGACACCACCCTGAGCCCGGCGTTTTCCGCGTCGAAAATCACTTATCTAGCAACCGTACCGTTCAGCAGGGAATCCATCACTCTCAAGCCGACAACACTGCACCCCGGCACCAACATTCTTGTGAACAACATCCCCGTATTGTCGGGAAATATCAGTCAAAACATTCCGCTGGCCGTTGGAGCCAATCCGATCACCGTGGACGTGAGCTCGTCGGGCACCACCACAACCTATACCATCACGGTCACCCGCCTGCCGGAATTCTTCACCTTCGGATCGGCTTCAGACGTTCCGCTATCGCTCGGCGGTCTTGCGCCAACGGATTTCAACGCCGCCTTCGCACTGAATTTCGCGCCGTCTCCCGGAACGGCCCTGACAATGGTCAATAACACCAGCGACGACCCGATCAACGGCAGATTCCACAATCTGGCGCAGGGCCAGATTGTCAGGCTGGTTCATGATGGCGTGACCTATCCGTTTGTTGCAAACTACTACGGCGGTAGTGGAAACGACTTGGTGCTCGAGTGGGCCAACACCCGCCTGCTGGCATGGGGATCCGGCACCAGCGGCCAACTCGGCAACGGCAACACGGTGTCGAAAACCCTCCCCGTGGCTGTGCTCGCCACCGGAGTGCTCCGCGGCAAAACAGTCGTCGCCACCGCCGCCGGTTCCGCCCACAGCCTGGCGTGCTGTGCCGATGGCACCTTGGCCACTTGGGGCAGCAATCAGTACGAACAATTAGGCAACGGCGAGTCAACCTCCACCGTACGGGCATTCCCCGTCGCTGTGGACCGTTCCGGCGTACTGGCCGGCAAAACGATCACCGCCATTGCCGCAGGTGGCAACCACAACCTCGTGCTGTGCACCGATGGCACGCTCGCCGCTTGGGGCTATAACAACTACGGCCAACTCGGCAACGGCAAGGTCACCACACCCCTGTTACCCGTGCTGGTGGATCAGTCCGGCGTGTTGGCCGGAAAATCCATCATCGCCATCGCCGCCGGTGGCAATTGCAGTCTGGCACTCTGCGCCGACGGCACGCTCGCCGCTTGGGGATACAACAGCGATGGCCAGTTAGGTGATACCACCAACATCAACCGCAGCACACCGGTGAGGGTTGACCGCTCCGGCGTGCTGGCGGGCAAGAATATCATCGCCATCGCCTGCGGCAACATCCATGGCCTCGCCTTGTGCGACGATGGCACCGTCGCCACTTGGGGCAACAACACCAGCGGCCAGTTAGGCGACAACACCACCACCTCCCGCAATCTGCCGGTGCGCCCCAGAACCGGCCCGCTCGCCGGTAAAACAATCATCGCCATCGCCGGCGGTGGCAGCCACACCCTCGTCCTCTGCAACGATGGCACGCTGGCCGCTTGGGGAGCCAATGCCTCCGGACAATTGGGCAATGGCACCACCACCACCTTGAGCCGGGTGCCCGTCCTGGTGAACCAAAGCGACACATTGGCTGGACGATCCGTCACCAACCTCTATGCCGGAACCGCCCACTCGCTCGTCTTGTGTGATGACGGTTTCATGGCGGGCTGGGGCGAGGGCAGTTCCGGGCAGTTAGCTTCCACCGTCGCTTCCACCACTCCGGTGCCTATCGTCCGTGGTGAAATGAACCCCGGTGACCGCGTCATGGCCGTCACCAGCGGATCCAATCATAACCTCGCCCTGGCCGCAGCAGCGCCACCGCCAATCACCGACACCCTTGCCGCCTCCGATATCCTCGATACCGGCGCAACTCTCAATGCCTCAGCAGATCCTAACGGAAATCCAAGCGTCACCATCACTTTCGACTATGGCTTGACCACCGACTACGGCTCCACCGTGACCGCCACGCCTGCAACCCTAACGGCTGGGATTCCGGCCAATGTCAGTGCCACCATCAGCGGCTTGCAGCCCGGCTTCACCTATCATTTCCGAAGTGTCGTTAGCTCCCCGGCAGGCGAAACCCTGGGCCAGGACAGCACCTTCACCACCACCACTCTCGGCACACTAACCGGCCTCGTCCTGAGCCATGGGGTGTTGTCCCCAACATTTTCCAGCATCCTTGGCGACTATCTGGCCACCGTGCCCTTTGGCGTCAGCGAGATCACAGTCACACCGGTCCTCGCACATGCCACATCGTCCGTCGCCGTCAACGGCCTCCCATCCCCTTCTGGCACGCCCTCCACCGCCGTCACACTAGCCGTTGGCGGAAATATCATCCCGCTGGATGTGCGCTCGGCGGATGGCCTCAACACACGCCACTACTCGGTGACCGTCACCCGCCTGCCGCAATCCCTCGTCTTCGACACCCCGACCACCGTGCCGGCCCAAGCCAGCGGTTTCACCCTGAGCGGCGACGCCCCGCCGATCTCACTCGGCTTCCCACCCCAGCCCGGAGTTAGCCTAACCCTTCTCAATAACACCGGCACCGCTCCCATCCATGGCACATTCTCAAACCTCGCCCAAGGCCAGCCCGTGGCAATCAACTTCGGCGGCAATACCTATCAATTCATCGCTAACTACTTCGGTGGCACCGGCAACGACCTGGTCCTGGAATGGGCCAACCGCCGCCTGCTGGCCTGGGGCAGCAACAACCCGGGATTGCTCGGCATCGGCACCTCCACCGACCAACCCGCCCCGGTCCCTGTGGATATGACTGGCGTCCTCGCCGACAAATCCGTCGTCGCCATCGCGGCCGGCCAAAGCCACTCCCTCGCCCTAACCGCCGACGGCACCCTCGCCACATGGGGCTCCAATTCCTACGGCCAGTTAGGCAATGGCACCTCCACCACCAGCCTGCTGCCAGTCCTGGTGGACACCAGCGGCGTGCTCGCCGGCAAGCGCGTCGTCAAGATCGCTGCGGGCGCCAACCACAATCTCGCCTTGTGCTCGGACGGCACGCTCGCAGCCTGGGGCTACAATGCATCTGGGCAGTTAGGCAACAACACCTCGACCAACAGCAGTGTGCCCACGTTGGTGAGTCAAACTTCAGCGTTGGCAGGCATGACCGTGGTCGCCATCGCCGCCGGCAGCGATCATAGCCTCGCCCTCTGCGCAGACGGCAGCCTAGTCACGTGGGGGTCTAACAATTATCTCCAGTTGGGTGACGGCACCAGCAACAGCCGCAATTCACCGGTTAGAGTCATGCCTGGCACCGTGCTCGGCGGCAAGACCGTTGTCGCCATCTCCGCTGGTTCCCAGCATAACCTCGTTCTGTGCACCGATGGCACGCTGGCTGGATGGGGCTATAACTATAACGGACGGCTGGGCAACGGTGAAAGCAACAACTACAAATCCACCCCGGTGGCGGTGGATCAAACCGGCGTCCTGCTCGGCAAAACCGTCATCACGATTTCCGCAGGGTCCGCTCACAGCCTTGTCGGGTGTTCCGACGGTTCCTTGGCCGCTTGGGGCTACAACTCCTACGGCCAACTGGGCGACGGGACCAACACCGAACGCTGGACCCCGGTATTAGTGACCCGCACCGGGGTTTTGGCTGGCAAACTTGTGACCGGTATCAGCACCGGCTACGGCCACAGCGTCGCCAGCTTCGCGGACGGCACAGTCGCCGCATGGGGCTACAATAGCTACGGCCAGTTAGGCACCAATCAGAGATCAGGCTCCTCTTTTCTCAACAGCTCTGTCCCGGCCCTGATCGACGGATCCTCAATGATCGCCGGCGAGCCATGGGTCCGCATCGACGCCGGCTCATACCATAACCTCGCCATTTCCGACTTGCCGCTGCCCACCGCCACATCCCTCGCAGCGACTTCCATCACAGGCGTATCCGCCACCCTCCATGGCACCGTCAACGCCAACTGGAATGCCACAACCGTATCGTTCGAGTATGGCTTGGACACCGCCTATGGCACCACCGAAACTGCCACTCCGGCCACCCTCGATAATGGCACGGCTGCCGCGCTCACTGCGGACCTCAGCAACTTGAAGCCCGGCACCACCTATCATTTCCGGGTGCTTGCAGCCTGTTTCGGCGGAGTGATTAGAAGTGCTGACATGTCGTTCACCACCCTCAGTGACAATGCTAAACTAGCAGCGCTGGACTTGAGCACCGGGCTACTGGCACCGACATTTGACAAGCTTACCACAAGTTATGTCGCCACCGTTCCGTTTGCCACCAATGGCGCAACAGTGACGCCCACCAAGGACCATCCGGGAGCCTCGATTCAAGTCGAGAGCGTGCCCGTCTCCAGCGGCACGGCCAGCGGGCGGATCGCCCTGCCGGTGGGCAACACCACCCTCACCGTCTTCGTCACCGCCGAGGACGGCATCACCACCAAGACCTATACCATCACTGTCACCCGCCTGCCCTTCAACTTCACCTTCAACTCCGCCAGCGATGTGCCCGTAAGTGCCGACGGATTCTCCGCGGGAGCCATTCCGGTGGACATCGTACTCAACTATTCGCCCACACCTGGAACTATTCTAACGATGGTGAAAAACACAGCACCCGGGTTCATTCACGGCCGCTTCGGCAACCTCGCCCAGGGCCAACGGGTCAGTCTGGCGTTCGACGGAAAGACATATATGTTTGTGGCAAACTATTACGGAGCCAGTGGCAATGACCTGGTGTTGCAGTGGGCCAACACCCAAGTGGTGGCATGGGGATCTAACAGCTCTGGCCAGTTAGGCGATGGTTCCACCACCCGCCGCCTGAGTCCGACCGAAGTCGATGCCACGGGTGTTTTGGCTAATAAAACAATCATTGCGGTGGCTGAGGGCTATCTGCACAGTCTGGCGCTGTGTTCGGATGGCACGCTGGCTGCCTGGGGCCACAATGTCTATGGCCAGTTAGGCAATAACTCCGCTGTGGCCAGCAATGTTCCGGTGGCAGTGGATCGCTCCGGAGCTCTGGCCGGAAAGTCAGTGATAGCCATATCCGCCGGACCATTCCACAACGTGGCTCTGTGCTCCGATGGAACCGTCGTGGCCTGGGGATACAACAACTACGGACAACTGGCTACCGGCGACACCGTGACCAACCGGGTGCCAGTAGTGGTCAATCCGATAGGCGCGCTGGCTGGCAAAAATGTGGTGGCAGTGGCTGCCGCAGCCTACAGCAGTTTTGCTTTGTGCGACGACGGCAGCCTGGCGGCATGGGGATACAACGACGAAGGCGAGTTGGGCGACGGCACCACCACCACCAGTCCGCTACCAGTGGCAGTTGCCATTCCGCCGGGCAAGCTCGTCGCCTCACTCGCCGCCGGCCAATACCACACGCTGGCTCTATGCACTGACGGCAGATTGTTCGCTTGGGGATACAACAACCGCGGCCAACTTGGCAATGCCAGCACACTTTCCAGCCTGTCCCCGGTGGCTATCAGCGCATCCGGCGCGCTGGCCGACAAAACGGTGATCTCAGTCCGCGCCAGCGGCGCACATAGCCTGGCACTGTGCGCCGACGGATCGCTTGCCGCTTGGGGTTGGAATAACAACGGTCAATTGGGGCTGGCAGGCGTGTCCCAAAGCACCGTGCCAGTCGCCGTCGATCTGGCCGGAGGTGCAAACCAAATCGCCATCGGCGGCAGCGACAGCTTGG
>CAIQXC010000922.1 GCA_903875675.1 Akkermansiaceae bacterium | reverse complement strand
TATGCCTTCTGGGTGCCATCCGGTGCGTAGGTGTGCACCACGTGATACCATTGGTTCAACGCCACCGGGCCGGGGCATTCGACGCCGCAACTGATATGCAGCGGGCTGAGCACACCGACGAGCAATTTGCTGCCGCTGCCCTCGTTGCCCCAGCAGACAAAGCGGGTGCCCCAGGGGCCCGGCAGTTTGTTGTCCTTGAACCAGAGCTCGGTGGAAGATGCGCTGTTGCCACTCGGGTAGTTAGGGATGTTCTCGCCACCTACAACTCCCGGCCGACCATAAACGAAATTCAGCGCCTTGCCAATCATTCCGGGGCAGGCCGTCGCTCCCAAATTGATCGGCGTGAGCGTGCCTACCTCATCCTTGGGCTCCTTCGGATCGTTCAAGTGCATGACACTGACAAATCCGTTAGACTCGTTGAAAACCGCCTTGCCATTCGACTCTGTGGCGGCATCGGGCTTGCCCCAGTGCAGTTTGATGCCCTGGCGTGCGTTGCCCTTGATGACCGGGATGCGCACCCAGAGGCAGGCGCTACCGGCGGCCGAATCCCACTCTTCGATCTGATAGGCGAGCGGCTTGCCCTCGGCGGAGAAGCGGATGTCATCCCCGTTAGGCTTGGCTTGGCTGAAGTCAAACGTCCGCTGGTTCAAGCGAATGAGCACCGGAAAATTCTCCTCCGAGGCGCTTGCGGGCAGGTTTGCGCCGTCGGGCGTGGTGATCAGATAGAGCGATCCTTCATGCTGCCAGCCCGGATACTGGGCGAAGGCGTGAGGGGCAATGCTGGTGAGGAGGGCGCTGGTGAGGAGAAGTGCGTTGAGGTTCATTGAATGGACAGAGGTGCCAAGGAAATCGTTGGGACGGGCAGATCTCTACGGATGTAAGCCGGCGATTCTTGCGCCTCACCCACACATTTCCTACGGGCCATGCAAATGACCTGTAGGCACCTCTCTAGCCTCTTATGGTCTTGGTCCCTCTACCGCCTCAACCGTCATTTGGCGCCTATGCTGCGCACTTCGGGCTGATCCTTGGCGGCCTCGATGGTCTTGATCGCGTCAGCGACCGCGCTGGTGCGGCGGTTGTTGAGTTCGCCTGCAGGAAACTCGCCCTTCGCACATTGGGCGTCCAATTCCTTGATCAAATCCTTGAGCTGGGGCACCACCTCGCGGGCGGCTTTGCCATAACCCGCGATTTCCTTCATGATCTCCCCGGTGCGGCTTTCACTGCCGTGCCCGCCTTGGGTTTTGGCAAAGAACACACCTGCATCGATGGCTTCCTTGTAGTGATACTTGGTCAATGCCTTGAAAGCACCCATGCGGATTTCAGCACCAAACATGGTGTCTGCCGGACACATGGTCTTAATCGATGTTAGAAGGTCCGGTGCCAGCGCCTCCACGTCGTTCAACGTGAGGTTCTTTTCGAAATATCCCCTCAGCGTGGCCCGCGCCATGCCGTCGGCATTGCGCGAAACAGAGCGCACTGCCGGATAGAGCAACTTCGGATCAGCCGTCTTGAGCGAGTCCGTCAAGCCGCCTGAAAATAGCGCTCCGGCTAACTGCCCTTCCGTGAATTGAATGGCATCTTCCCAATTGATCGGTTCGGATGGTTCCGCCGTCTTCACCAGAGCGGTTAAAATGTCAGGCACTGCGGGGGCCGCCGTGGCTCCCATTTTTCGGATCGCCTGTGCAGCCTTGTAGCGCAGCCATCGGTCTTGATGGGCGAGTTGGCGGACCAGCGCAGGGAGTGCCTCGGTGGACTTGAGCAGGCCCAGTGTCTCGCAGGCACCTTGGGCGATGTGCACATCCTTGTCTTCGGCCATGGCGATGAGGGCGGGTATCATTGCCTTGGCCTCGGGCCGCCGGGCGAGTTCATCGGCGGCCCAGCTACGCACGATGGGCGACCAATCGCTGAATGCCGCCACGAGTTCTTGAGGGGATTTCGTGGTTCTATCGGTGTCGAAGCTACCCGAGGCGATAGCGGCCGCCACTTCCTTTTTGTTGAGCCAGCCAGCCTGCTTGGCATCTTTGCCAGTGATGCAGAGTTTTTTCAAGGGCATGGAGTAGGTGAGAACGTAGGTCGCGGCGGGACTCAGCCCGTCATAACTACTATTTCCGTAGTATGTATCATCGTCCGTCCGTCCGGGGCCGTATTGCTCGGCACCATCATAAGTGAACGAGCCGTCGCAGCGGCGCACCAAGTCGAGGTGCCAAGAGGCTTGCTTGAAGAATGCGGCCGCTGCATCGGGACCGCCGACGTTGGCACCGAGGGCGCTCCACAGGTAGCTAAAGCCTTGGCCGGTGTGGCCGCACTCGCGGCTGCGGTAGCCGGCGGTGGCCATTTTGGCGAAGAATTGGGCCTGAGGGGTCTTGTCATCTTGGAGTGCGAAGAGCAGGGCGGAGATGGAGTTTTTGCCATTGTTTTCGTGATATGGCCATGGCTCGTGTTCGCCGTATGGAATGGCTCCCTTATCGACAAAATACCCGAAAAAATTCGATGCCCGCTCGATGGCCGCATCCACCTCGGGGTCCTTCACCCCGCATTTGCGGCCCATGACGATGCCCAAATTGGCAGGAAGCCCCGCCATGTTGACCGGGCCGTAGGGCGGAATCCTGCCGTGGCGCTTGCCATCGGCGGTTAGATCCGAATAGCCATGGCCGAAGGTGCCATACATGCCCTGGCCCATGGCTAGTGAGAGCGTGTATTCGGTGATGGCGTGCAAGACCTCGCGATCGCCTGTTAGAAGATAATATTCACTCAGGAAGATATTCCGGTATCCGTTGTCCCATGCTGAGCCACCGGTTTGTTTGCGCAGATTGAGGGTTGTGGGGGCCATCCGGCGGGCGAGTTCGCGCACTTTGGGCAGATACTCCGGATTGCCTGTGGACAGCAGCGCGAGCCCGCTGACGCAGCCGGTCCAGCTTTCGTGCAGCGGTTCTTTTTCCAACACCTTGCAGGCATCCTCGAAGATGCGCTTGGATTTGGGACAGTCGTAGGGCGCGGTGGCGCTGTAGGTCCCCATGACCCGCAATTTGAGTGTCACATCCTCGGTTTTGCCGGCACGCCAGCGGGTCAGCTTGAGGACGCCGTTGTTGGTTTCCTTTTCGGCTTCCTGGATGGCATAGGCGATGCTTTTGCGGGCATCATCGCTGAAGGGTTTGCCGGCGGCGCCTAGGATCACGTCATCCACCTGCATCACTCCGTCGGCGGGGGAATTTTTCCCAACATGGGTGACGAGGATCTGGCGGCTGGGCAGGGTGGTGCGGCCCTGGAGACGTTCGAGGTCGAATTGGCGCACTGGCAAGGTGTAAATCCAACCGCGCATGCCGGTGGCACCCAGGTTGTAGGTGAGCTTATTGTCAACCTTGACGCTCTGGGTGAGGTCTGGAGGCGCGGCCACCGGAGGCGCGCCGATGGCTGCGCCCGTCATGGTCAGTAGGGTTGCGAGTGTCCACACGAGGGGGCGATTGGGGGATTTCATCGTTGCTTGCTTGGGGGCTGATTCATGGGTTCCTCTGTCTATTGAAAAACCGGCTAGTGCGGCAATCCCACTGCTTGCGTGGCATGCAGAAGGACCCGGCACAGCGATGATTGTGTGGCGCTGCGCTCCGCCATGCAATATTTTTCTCGTTGCCAGCTCCAGCGCTCCAGCGGCTTGCCACCTTGCCAAGTCGGCGGTTCGAGCCTATGGATTGAGCGACGATGGCATTTAAACTGGTGAGTGACTACCAACCTGAGGGCGATCAGGGGCAGGCGATTGAGAAGCTGGCGAAGTCGATAGGAGCGGGCAACCGCCACCAGACGTTGTTAGGTGTGACTGGTTCGGGCAAGACGTTCACGATGGCGAATTTGATTGCGCGTCACGGACGTCCGGCGTTGGTGATGAGCCACAATAAGACTCTGGCTGCCCAGCTCTACTCCGAGTTTAAGAATTTTTTTCCACACAATGCGGTGGAGTACTTTGTTTCCTACTTTGATTACTATCAGCCGGAAGCCTACATAGCCCGCAGCGACACATACATCGAGAAAGACTCTGCCATCAACGATGAGATTGAGCGTCTCCGGCTCAGCGCGATGGGTTCGGTGCTCACCCGCGAGGATACCATCGTTGTCGCCTCCGTGTCGTGCATTTACGGCCTCGGGTCGCCGGAAGACTATGAAAACATGATGGTGCCGGTGCGGGTCGGGCAATCCCTCAGCCGCGAGGAATTTCTCAATTCGCTGGTGGTGATGCTGTTTGAGCGCAACGACATCGCCTTCGGCCGGGGCAAGTTCCGGGTGCGCGGCGATGTGGTGGAAGTCCACCCCGCCTACCTCGATGAATCCGCCATCCGCATCGAGTTTTTCGACGACACCATCGAGCGCATCACCAGCATTCACACCCTAACTGGTTCGGTGATTGAGCGCCTTGATCACCACACGTTTTTTCCCGCCAAACAATACGTCACACCGGGGGACAAGCTCAAGCGGGCGGCGGTGGCGATCCGCGGCGAGCTGGACGCACGCATCGCCGAGTTTGAACAGCAGGGAAAGCTGCTAGAGGCCCAGCGGCTGCGGATGCGCACCGAGTTTGATTTGGAAATGATGGCGGAGATGGGATTTTGCCAGGGAATTGAGAACTACTCGCGTCATCTGACCGGCCGCGAGCCCGGTGCCAGGCCTAACACCTTGTTGGATTTTTTTCCCGACGATTTCCTGTTGTTAGTTGATGAGAGCCACGCCACCATTCCGCAGATTGGCGGGATGTATGAAGGCGACCGCAGCCGCAAACTGGTGTTGGTGGAGCATGGGTTCCGTTTGCCCAGCGCGCTGGACAACCGACCGCTGCGCTTTGATGAGTTCATGCAGGTGACCGGCCAACGGGTGTACGTGTCAGCCACTCCCGGGCCGTTTGAAATCCTCAACTCGCGACCGGAAAACAAGGCGTTCATCCCGGTCAAGTCGCGCAATGCCGACGGCAGTTTCGCCATCTATGACCGCCGAAAGATTCACGCCATTCCCAGCGGCAACGAGCAAGCGGTGGCCGACTTTGATCCGACCAAGCGCGGCATGCCGTTGGTTGTGGAGCAGATCATCCGCCCCACCGGGCTGGTCGATCCGAAGGTGATCTTGCGGCCGCTGACCGGGCAGATCGACGAGACCATTGAGTTGTGCCGCCAGCGGGTGGAACGCCACGAGCGGGTGTTGGTTACTACACTAACAAAAAAGACAGCGGAGGACCTCAGTGAGTATTTGAGCGGCACCGGACTGAAGGTACGCTACCTGCACGCTGACATCGATGCGATTGAGCGGGTGGAGATATTGCGCCAATTGCGTGCCGCAAGTTTCGACATCCTGGTAGGCATCAACCTGCTGCGCGAAGGACTTGATCTACCGGAAGTGTCGTTAGTGTGTATTCTTGATGCAGACAAGGAAGGCTTCTTGCGCAATGACACCTCGCTGATCCAAACCGCCGGCCGCGCCGCCCGCCACCTCCATGGCGAGTGCGTGTTGTTTTGCGACAAGGTGACTGATTCGATCCAACGCTTGCTGGATGTGACTGAGCATCGCCGCTCGCGGCAACTGGCGCACAACGAGGCCCATGGCATCACTCCGCAAAGTGTGATTCGTGCGGTCCAACAAAGCCTGCACACTCATGAGAATGAGCTGGTTCATGCCAACAAGCTCAATGCATCGCTGGTCGCCGATAGTGAGGAAACGTATGACAAACTGCGCGTCATCGCCGAGTTGGAGGAGGAAATGCGTGAGGCCTCGTCGCGACTTGAGTTTGAGCGTGCCGCCCACCTCCGCGATCAGATCCGCGCCCTCAAGGACAACACTTCCACGGTAACCACCACCCCGGCCACCCCGCTGCGTTACTCCGGCGGCAGGAAACGCAAGTAACAGAACTCCGTGTTCAACCTCAAATGAACCACGGGGGTCGAGCACTGGGTTCTGTGGATGCCGCCCTCATTTGTCCGGGCTGCTGCCGGAGAGAAGTTTGACGGCGTCCTTGTGCCACTTGAGGGCTTCCTCGGCGTAGGGCCGGTGGTAGGGATTGAACTTGGCTGGGACAAAGTCGGCCTCGCTGCGTTGCAATTGGGTCGTGGCGCTGGAAATAATGCTGGCGATGCGTTTTTTCAAATCGGCCTCGCCGAGGTGCAGGCGTTTGGCGGCGATATCGTCGTGGAGGGTGATGGTCTCGGCAGCGATGGGCAGGTCTTTAGCGGCGGTGAGGATCGACAAAGCGGTGCGGGAGCCGGCAATTGTGAGGGTTAGGCCGAGACCCGGAGTGGTGTTCAACCCGGCGAATGCCTGCGCAACGCCGGTGAGCCGGTTGTAGTCAGTGATTTTTTTGGCTTCGGCGAGGAAAGTGGCGACGGGGATGGCTTTCCATAAAACGCGGTGATTCAAGCGCGTGGCGCGGAGGCTATCGGGATCGCCGGAGCCAGCGGGTTCGACCCAAAGTTGGTGTTGGGGTTCGGCGGCGGGGTCGATGATGATGGCGAGCACTTTGCCGGTGGCAGATTCCAGCAGAGGGCCGCCGGTTTTGCCGTGGAGGAGGGATAACTCGATGTTGATGTTTTCCTCGCTCTGACCTTGGGAGTTGCCACTGCTGCTCGTCACACCACCGGAAACCGCCTCGGTGGCCAGGCAGGTGACGGGGGTGTCGGAGCCGACCTTGGAGTCTTCCTCAGCGAGGTTGAGGGCGGGCAGGGCGTTAGGTTCGAGGATTTCGAGGCGCACGAAGCTGGTTTTTTCGGCGACTTCGAGGTTGCCGAACTTGGTGAATTTGGTGCCTTCGGCATTGGTGATGGTGAGGCGGCTGTTGCCGGCGAGGGTGCTGGCGGAGGTGTAGAGGTAGAATTTGCCGGTGGAGTTGACCACGAAACCGGTGCCGGTGGACTTGTCGCCACTGATGGTCACGAGGGCGTTGGTGATTTTCGTTTCCTTGGCCGGATTGAATTCCGGATGGCCGGGGACGGACGCATCCTTGGGTATTTTGGCGATGCGTGCCTCCTCGGCCCGGACGACTTCGGCCTTGGTCGCGACGAGTTGCTGGGTGGCGGTGTCGCGCTCGGTGGTGAGCTGGCGGATTTGCTGAGCGGCTTCGGTTTGGGCGTTGCGGGCGGCGTCTTCGTTTTCGGTGAGACGCCGATTGAGATCATTGGTGGTGTTGGTGGTTTCTTCCTGGAGGGTTTCCAGTTGGGTTTCTAGGTCGTGGATTTTGGCCAGGTTCTTTTTGTTCGAACAAGCAGGCAAAGCCAAGATGGTCAGACTCAGGAGCAGCAAGTGACGAGCGTTGCGGAGTTTCATGTGAGGAGGGATAGCGTAAGGCGGCGTGCCGGGCAACCCTGGAAATGGGAAAGATGGCAAAGCGGGGGGGGCGTCTTGATTTTCCATGCGTGCTGCGGATTGACAGAGGCCGGATTGGCTGCCACTTTCCCCCTCTCAGGTGTCCAATCATCCCAAACCCCGCATCACCCGCCATACCCCGCCGGTTTTTCCCATCGCCTGTTGGGTCCTTGCCAGTATCGCGTTTCTGCAATCGCTGGTCGCCGGTCTGGCCCTGGCCAACCGCTTTGAAGCCACCCGCCAAGTCCGCGTACTCGTCAAAGAAGTGACCAAATGGGTGATGGTGCCCGCGCCCGCCAAACCCGCCGCATCCGCCGAGGCCATCGTCGCGCACCCGCCGACCGATTCCTCTGTGGCGGGGGTGTCGGCTCCGTCGGCGCTCGCTGTGCTGCCACCGCCGAGCCCGTTGCCGACCCCAGCGATGGCAGATCCGCGCTCAGAGCAATTGCTTACCGAGGCGCGCCAGGCTCGAGTGGCCGGAGACATGGGCTTGGCCATCGTAAAGTTGGAGGAAGCCCGTGGGCGCTCGCCGGAAGAGCCTAACATCCAATTCGAGCTCGGCTTGGTGCATGAGGCGATGGGAGTGTTCGACACCGCCACTGAGTACTACGAAAAGGTGTTCCAGATGGGTGTCTCCGGGGCCGGTCTGCTGTATGGCCGTGCTGCGGAAAAATTGCGCGATGGCTTCGAATCTGAGGTTCTTTTGGGCAAGCTGGCGCTTGGCCGGGTGCGCATTTTCAACGACCCTCATGATGAAGCTGGCCAGCGGGTGGTCCTAACGATTCCTGTGCAAAAGGCACCTGGGGTGGACATTGAGTTAAAAGACCTAACCCTATCGGTGGAATTTTTCAACCGCAGCACCCGCGACGGGATCGTCCCGCTGGAGGATACGTCGTGGGTGACGGAGAAATGGACCTCCGAGCGCTTTGAGTGGGTGGACGGCGAGGAAACCCTGCGCATGACCTACGTCATTCCCAAACTCGATCAGGCCACCGAACACCTCTTCGGTGAGCGCAGCTACTACGGACAGGTGGTTTCGCTGCTATACAACGGTGAGTTGCTCGATGTGCAGGCGTGGCCGCGAGATTTGGCGGCTCGAAGCCGTCAAAAAGTGGTCACAACGCCGGACTCGCCGCGGGTTCCAGAATTTTTGGACAAGGACAGCCTGCCTCCTAATTTTGATCCGAACCTGCCGATGGTGTTGCCGCCGCGTTGAAGTAGCGCCGCCCATGTCCCGTCACCAATCGTCCCATGGAACCCGCCCCAGAACCACGCCGCCTCGGAGAATACCTGCTCACGGAATGCCTGATCGAAGGGCCGCTGACCCGCACATGGCTCGCCGCTCAGGAATCCGTGCGGCGGATGGTCCTCATCGAAGAATTGCGACCGGAGTTTGCCGCACAGGCCGATATCTTCCTCGCCGACATTCGGGCCAAGGCGGCGGTCGATCATCCTGCGATCGGCTCGGTTTACGAAGCCGTGGCTGTGCCAGGTTTGTGTTTTTACGCGAGGGAATTGTTGCCTGGAGCCACCCTTGAGGACCGGTACAAGGCGTCTGAGCCGCTCAAGCCAGCCCAGGTGGCGCACTATTTGCGGCGGATAGCCGAGGCCAACCTATATCACGAAGCCCGCGGCCATGCCTCCGCCTTGTTCGATCTGGCAGCCGTCCATCTCGATGATCAGGGGGTGATCCGCTTGGAGAATTTGGCGCAGGCCGGTCCCCGCGCGCCAGACCAATCGCAGCGTGACATCGTTTGTTTGGGCCGCAGTTTGCCCGCGTTGGTGGCCGACGGATTGCCGGGAGCCACCCGCATGTTCACCCTGCTGGCATGGATGCGCGGGGGGCCGGATTGCCCGCCGATGGACTGGAAGAGCATCCATGGCTATTGCCAACAGATTGAATTGCAGCTTGCCGAGCCTCTGCACAATCCAGCCCCCGTCACCGCCGCCATGATCCCTAAAGGCAAGCAACCGCTCGGCTTGATTGTCGCAGCCGCTGCCGTCGTCTTGATCGGCGCTGTTACCTTCCAGCTTTTCTCCAGCCATCGGTCGGCATCGACCTCCGGCCACGTTCAATTGCCGGAGGCTGTGACCATGGATGAGGGCGTCTATCAGACACCGGATGGCACCAAGGAATCCCTCCGCGCCTTTCGCATCTCAGCCCATGAAGTGACCATCGGCCAATACGCCACCTTTCTGGAGGCGCTCGACGTGATCGTCAGAGAGGGCCGGGGCACCCTGTTTGATTTCGATAACCAACCTGCCGAGAAAACCAGCCACATTCCCGATGATTGGCCAGCGCTCATCGAAGCGGCGCGTGCCAATGCCACTTGGCAGGGCCGCTCCGTCACCTTGGATTCGCCGGTGGTGGGCGTGGATTGGTGGGACGGCATGGCCTATGCAGAGTGGAAACACGCACGCCTGCCGACTCAAGAGGAATGGTTCGCCGCGCTTTGCAAAAGCGTGAAAAACCCAGCGGACCTGCCCCCGGGTCCCTGGCAACCGGTCACCCAGAACACGCCAGACCGCACGCCCAGCGGCTTGGTCGGGATGGCTGGTTCGGTGGCCGAGTGGACGCGCCGCCAAGCCCTCAACCCGGCCAACCCCCAGGGCCAGCGGCTGTGGGTCATCATTGGCGGTTCGTACCTCAAACCGGACAACGGCGCGTTGGCCCGGGAATGGACCGACAAGCTGCTGCAGCGTCGGCCCGATCTGGGATTTCGGGTGGTATTTGATCCTCAGTGAATGCGCAGCGAGCCACGCCCATGTTTCACATTGTACTGGTCACTCCTGAGATTCCTCACAACGCTGGGGCCGCCGGACGTTTGGCTCTGGCCACCGGAGCCACCCTGCATCTCGTCCGCCCGCTCGGGTTTTCCCTTGATGACAAATACGTCAGGCGCACCGGTCTGGATTATTGGGCACAGGTGGATCTGCGCGTTTGGGATGCATACGATGAATTGCAAGCTGCCGCTGATCCCGCTGCGCGTTTCTGGCTATTGAGCACCAAGGCACCGCGTTCGCCCTGGCAG
>CAIQXC010000921.1 GCA_903875675.1 Akkermansiaceae bacterium | reverse complement strand
CCCGTTCTGATCTCAATTTCTAACAGAAGAACTGCTGGTGCAGGGCAACCACCAGGTAGTAGACGCCGCCGCAGGAGACTGCCGCTGATCCCCACCGCAACACGATGGGGTGGGTCTGCTCACGCAGGGAGTGGCGACTCAATTTGAGCAATGCAAACAGCGGCAGCACCACGAGTTGGTGACCGCACTCGACGCCGAGACTGAAGGCGGCGAGGGCGATCCAAATGCCGATGGCGGGCAGCCCCGCCATGGCATCGAGCAGGCCGCCGGCAAAGCCAAGGCCGTGGATGAGGCCGAAGCCGAAAGCGACGGCCAGCCGGATCCTGGAGCGGGCACGCTGCGGCCAGAGCACGTTTTCCAGCGCGACGGCGACAATGCTCAGGGCGATGACCGGTTCGACGATATAGGCCGGCAAGCGAAAAATGCCGAAGACGCAAAGCGCCAGCGTGAGGGTGTGGGCCAAGGTGAAGGCCGCGATGACCTTGACCATCTCCCAAAAGCTCAGCGTGGCGAGGACCAGCGCACACACGAACAACAGGTGGTCGTATCCGGTTAGAATATGCGTGACGCCGTGCCAAAAGTAATCGCGAAAGGCACGCCAGCCCTGCGAACCGGGGACAGGGGCAGCCCCGGCCGCCGCAGACCCAGCGGTGTTCCAGCCAGTCGGGATGTTGGCGGACTTCTGATAGGGCAGCAGCCACGAGCCGCTCGCATCGGTGTCGCTCGCACCTGCGCGCTTGACCCGCACCACATAACTCACGTCCCAAGCCGTGCCCGCGGCATACGGCCATTCTTCGAGCATATCATGAAACAAGCCGATGCTCGCCGGGAGCGGGCCGCTCACTGGATACTCGATCTCGTACTGATAGAATGTTTCGGCCGGATCGGCGAACACCCGCGGCGGCACCACCCGGCGGATCTTTCCAACGAGCAGCTCCTCGCCGGCGGCAAGCCGCAGATGCAACAATACATAGTCGCGATGCTGCTCGGCAGCATCCTGCAGCGCTGCGGTTGCTACTCCGCCGTTAGGTGGATGTTGTATGGCGTGGGCCACCGCGAGTTCCCTGACTGACACATTGACCACCACGCGCACCAGCGTCGGCTCGAACTCGACCCGCAGCGCATTCTGCAGGTTGGGGTGGGCGCGGGCCGTGATGGAGACTAGGAACAGCGCCTGAAACGCAAGCGCGAGTTTCAGGCAACAGTTCAATCGATAGATCCGGCAACGGGATTTTGGCTTTGGTGTCTGACCAGCGGATCGAATGCACATGTCTAACATAGTTTTCTATGCTCGGGAGTTACCACCGAAGAACGGATTGATGTCCCAGCCGGTGCCTTGCTCCGCGACGATGGTGCCGGCATCGACGTTGATGCTGACCCCGTCGAAAATGGTGGGGATAAGGATGTCGCGCAGGCCGCTGGAAATGACGGCCGAGCGGGCGGTGGCGCGACAGCGCGACCATCGGCAGAATCCATGGGAGAAGTTTCATGTTAGCAGGGCTTGAGGTTTGAGGAGATGGCTTTCAGTGGGTGGTGCTGACAGTGACGCGGAAGAAGCGGGCCTTTTGCCCGGCAACGAAGAACGGGTAATCGATGCTCACGGCTTCGACCTCGCCGCCATCGGCCACCACCGTGGGGGTGACCGAGCTGTTAGCCCAGGTGAGCAGGTCGCCGCTGAACTGCGGCGTATAGACCAGGCCGGCATCGGCAGCATCCTTGCGGCGAATGAAGATCACCCGAAAGTCGGTGCCGTTGGTCGTGGTTTGGTACCAGACGGCCGGCGTCCCGCGTTGGGTTAGAACAGCACCGGGAACATCGACTTGCACCGGGCTGCTGTCATTGACGTGCGGAGTGAGGCCGAAGGCGAATTCCAGAAAATTCGTTAGACCACTAGACCCCGCGATGATGGTGGCGGCGTCAGAGGGGTTCTTGCGGTCGAGGCCGTGGGACATTTCGTAAGCGTCGGGGATGCCGTCGCCATCGGTATCAGCGGCACCCTGTTTGATCATGGTGAACGTGTCCGGCAGGCTGCCGTTCTCGCGGACAAAGGTGGCGTCCAAGCGGGTGCCGTTGACGTCGAGCACCAGCGATCCGAGGTTGTTGAGACTGATGAAATGGGCAGGATGGTTGAGTGAGCCGCCGCTGGTCTGGCCGGAGGAGCCAGCCACCGCATAGACCGCGCCGAAGTGATCGCGCGGTCCGGTCAGGGGTTTGATATAGGCACCGGTGCCTGCGGGGCGGCCGTTGCCCGCGTTTTTCTTCATAGCCGCGGTTAGCGTGGTGGACAGTCCATAGTGACCGTCTAACAAGTAGCTGCGCTCATAGCTGTGACTGTGGCCGCTGAGCACCAGATCGACGCCGCCGTTTTCGAGGATGGGCAGGAGATTGGAGCGCATTTCAATCAACTCGGTTTCCGCGTCGGAGTCATGCGAGCCCTTGGTGTAGGGTGGGTGATGGAAGAAGGCGACGACCCAAGTCTGGGTGTTGCTAGCGAGGTCGGCGGTGAGCCAAGTGGCCATGGCACCGGTGGCCGATCGGCTGGCGGTCATCGAGTCGAGGCTGATGAAATGGACGTTGCCATAATCGAACGAGTAATAATGTTCCGTGCCCGAGGCAACCCCGCCGCACTGGCCCGTCTTGGGGAATGTGTAGATGCTGAAATACGGATAGGTATCGACAAAGGAGGTGGCTTGGTTGGTTTCGTGGTTGCCGAGGCAGGACCAGAACGGCACGCGTTTCATGAGGCTGCCGTAGATGTTGAAGACATTGGACTGGAATTCACTGTCGAGCCCGGAGTTATAGGCATTATCGCCGAGTTGGAGCACCAGGTTCGGATCGCGCACGCCGGTCCAGGCATAAAAGGCGTCGCGCACCGCGATTTGACTGGCGGTGCCCGTGCCCGCATCACCGAGAATCCATACCCGGGTGTTGGGCGTGCTGCCGGTCGTCGGAGGTGTTGTGAAGGTGTGCGCCGCGTCGCCACCGGCGAGCGTGTCGACGGCGGAACCAATGCTATAGAAATAGACGGTGTTGGCAGTTAGGCCGGTGAGCGTCACCTCGTGGTCCGTTGTGGACGAGGCTTCATTCGCCGCACTCGTCAGCGAGGCCGCGCTTGGTCCAAATTTCACCCGGCCGGCGATGCTCTGGCTGCTGCGCCAGCGAATGGTCATGGTGGTTGGAGCAGCCTGTTGCAGATAGGCGGCGCGAGTCAGGGTGCCCGAGCCAGCGGTGGCGCTGACGGAAATGCTCGTTGCTGCGGAGACCGTGACATTGCCGTCGTTGTCGGTGGCACGCGCGGTTAGGCTGTAGGTTCCGATGGGCACGCCGCTCCAGTTAAAGGTATATGGTGCGCTGCTGACTTCACCGAGTTTGGTTGCTCCCTGGAAGAACTCGACCTTTGCCACGGTGCCATCGGTGTCATTGGCGGTGGCCGCCAGCGCGATGGTCGCGGGCGCGGAAAACGGGTCGGTGGCGATCGGCGCGGTCAGGGACACGCTCGGCGGTTGGCCAATCTGTGCCCCCACGGCGACGAGTGTCACGTTGTCGAGACCGATGATTTGGTCAGCACTGGTTTCCAAGGCGTTGTCATCGACCCACCGCAGCAACAGGGTGGAGCCCGCAGCCCAGGAGCCGCTCAGGGTGATATCGGTGGGTGTCACGGTGGTGACACCCACCGTGTTGGGAACGATGACTCCGGTGGGGCCGCCGATGGTTGGATTGAGGGCCGCGACTGCGCTCCAGGTGGTGCCGCTATCCAGACTGTAAAAGACCCAGTAGCCAGGCAACTCATTGGCGGTGGCCGGGGCGGTGAAGCGCCGGATATCATAGCCGAGGCGAATGGAGTTGATGCCGCTGCCACTGGTGTTGGTGACGCTCCACTGGAGCGCCACCCCTTCGGTGGAAGTCGGGGAGGTGCCCAGCGCCCGGTCCGTGGGCGAAGCACTCAGCGCGAAGTTATAGCCTTGGGTGGCACTCTTGGTGTTTGCTACATCGAACGTCGTGGTCTGAATCAAGGTGGCGTTGACGGTGCCGCCGGCCACGTCGCTGGCTGGCACGGACGAAGCCCAGGTTGTATTCGAGCCGATGGTGTAGCCGAAGAACGACCAGTTGCTTGGAGGCGAGGTCCCGGCGGTGCCCATCGAGTCAAAATTCTCAGCAAACGACAGCGGTGGCGGCTGCACGTTGATGATGACAAGTGGCGAGGTGGTGACGCCGGCGTCGTTATCGGTGGCCACGGCCGAAAGCGTGTGACTGCCCACGCTGGCGCCGTTCCAAGTGAAGCTGTAGGGGGCGGTGGTGGATTCGCCGAGCTTGGTTGCGCCATTGTAGAACTCCACCTTGGCCACCGTGCCATCGCTGTCCGAAGCGCTGGCATGGATTGGGATGGCGCCGTTGGGGGTCAGGCCCGCGGCTGGAGCGGTGATGGCCACCGCCGGCGGCACGTTGTCAACATTGGTCACGCTGATACTGAGCGGCGCGGAAATGGTGAACCCGCCACTGTTGTCGGTGGCCTTCGCCGTGAGGGTGTAACTGCCGGTAAACACATTGTTCCAAAACAAGGCATACGGCGCGACGGAGGCCTCACCGATCTTGATGCTGTTAGCATAGTATTCGACTTTCACAACCGTGCCGTCGGTGTCCGCGGCATTGGCCGACATGTAAACGGATGCCGGCGCGTCGAAGATCTCGCCGGGGTCCGGTTCGGTCAAGGCGACGGTCGGAGGCACATTGATGACGTTGAGGTTCACCACGCCGGAGAGAGTCGTTGCGCCTGAGTTGTCGACAGCCACGGCGGTGAGCACATGATTACCGGCCGTGGCGCCAATCCAGTCAAAGGTATATGGCCCGCTGGTGACCGTGCTGAGTTTGGTGGCGCCGTCGTAGAACTCGACCCGCACAATGGTGCCATCGCTGTCGGCAGCGGTGGCGGCGAGGCTGATCGTGGTATTCAAGGCGGCACCGGTTCCATCCAGCGGGGCGGTGATGGCCACGCTCGGTGCGGCATTGGCTGCGGTGCTGAAGCGCCGCGAAGGAGTGGTGGTGAGGTTGATGCCGTCGTTGGAGGTGGCATACCATTCATAGTTCGAACCGGCTTCGAGTCCCGTCCAGTTGAGTGATGCGGTGGTGCCATTGGCGAGCACATTGACGGTGCCGAGTGGAATCCAGTCGGTGACGGCACCTTGCATGTTATAGGCGAGGGTGAATTGACTGTCGGTGTCGGTTTCATAGGCACCGGCCGCGGGGTTGACCGGATTGGAAACGCGGTAGGTTTTGGCACTTATCGTATTGTTGGCAGGCGAGAACACGAAGTAACGCAGCCAGCCATCGCCGCCGTTGACGCGGCCTTGATAGTCCTGCAGCACGCTGTAAACCGTGCGGCCTTGGAAGGTATCGCTGCGCTGGCCTTCACCGGGGACGTGGCCGCAGAGCATCAGGAACAAGTTCGGATTGTTCTTCAGAGCGTCGTAGATGTCCTGGCCCTGCGCGCTGAAGCTGGCCGGGTTGCCGGTGTTGATGATCCAGTGGCTGGTGACGATCGCGCGACGGTTCGGATAGGCTTTCAACAAGGCATCCGCCCAATCGAGGATGACCTGATAGCTGGCTTTAGCACGCACATCATACTCCATGTGGACGATCATGAAATCGAGTCCGCTGGCGCTGAAGAGTTGATAGTTATTGTTGTTGTTGGTGGGCGACTGGCTGCCGCCCCAATAATTGCGGCCGACATATCGACTCGCGCCGAAGTATTGGCCGAAGTAAGCATTGGCACCGCCGGCATTGCCCAGCGATGTCTGGTCGTGATTGCCGGGTGCCGCGCCCCATGGGATCCCATAGGCCCGCAGCGTATCGGCCTGGCTCTCTATCTTTTTCATTGCCGTGTCGGCAACAACCCACTCGGCGGGAACGGCGTCGCCGTTTTGGACGATGTCGCCCATGTGGCTGACAAAGGCGAGGTTCAAGGTGTTGCGGTTATCGACGAGCCACTGGGTTTGCGCATAGTAGGTGGCGGCCTGGTTGTTGTTGTTGAGGTTTTCCGAATAGAACTGGGTGTCTGGCAAGGTTGCAATGCTGAAGTCCGGGCCGGGGGCGGCCGGACTGGTTTTGCGGCCATAGAAGATAACGGTTTGCGCGTCGCCCTCCGGATCTGCCAGACCCAGCGACAGGGCGGTGCTGCTGCCGAGTCCGGTGGCGTTGTCGGCCGGGCCGCCGGGGGTGACGACGGTGGGTTGGTTCGGATTGGGCGACACCGTGATGCTCACCGCGGAGGAGGTGGTCACCGCGCCCGCATTGTCGGTGGCTTTGGCAGTTAGAGAATAGGTGCCCGGCGCGACGCTGGTCCAATCGAAGGTATAAGGTGCGCTGAGGTCCTCGCCAACTTTGGTTGCACCTTGGAAAAACTCCACCTTGGTGACCGAGCCGCCGGGATCCGCAGCGGTGGCGGCAAAGCTCACCGTGGCGGGTGCCACGCCGGAGTAGGCGACGGTCGGAGATGTTAGGGAAACGGTCGGCGGGGTGTTGACAAACATGGGGGCGCCATCGACCCAAACCGGGCCATTGGTGATGGTGCCGAGCGGCGCGCCGGCAACGCCAACGCTGTTAGATGTGCTGGTGCCGGTGCCTTCATTCAAGCCGAAGCGGGCGAGCAGTCCGGTAGTTGCGGTGGCAATCGGAGCATCTTTGAAGGCGAGGATTTGCGCCGTGCTGCGGGCGAGGTTCCACACCCGCGCCTCGTCGATGACGCCTTGAAAAAAGCCGGCGGCGGTGCCGGTGGAATCCAGCGCAGTGCCGAGAGCGAAATGCTGGATGCTGGCCGACTGTGGAATCGGGGAGGGAACAGGCAGCAAATTGGGTGAGGTAGTGGTTTCCTCCACGCCATTGATATAGAGTTTCCAAGCGCTGCCATCCCATACGGCGGCGGCATGATACCAAATGTTGTTAGATAATGCTGTGCTGCCGATAACCGGATAGTTGTTGTTGCCGGTGCCGGTGCCATTGAGTGGGGTTTGCAGTTTGGCTTCGAAATCCGCACACAGCTGGTTGGTGGCGGTGTTGATGCCCATGAAATAGTTGCAATCCTTGGGTTCTTCGACCGTGGCCGTGGCATCCGCTTCAGAGCGGCCCTTGGTGACTAACGGAATGGCGGACCCCAGGCCGTTGGAGCCAGTGCTGGCACCAACGCCGGTGCCGGTGCGCTTGAACCAGCACTCCAAGGTGTAAACGGGCGTGCCGAGCGTCGCGGTGGCGGCTCCCATGGTCACATAATCATTCACACCGTTGAACTGCAGCGCGGTGTTGGTCGGATCAGTGAAAACGTTGACGCTCACCGCCGCACTGGTGGTGGTTTCGCCGAGATTATCCGTGGCGCGAGCGGTATAGGTATAGGCACCGGCGGCTAGGCCGGAGTCGGCGAAGGAATAGGGAGAAGTGGTGTCAGTGCCGACCACCGTACCGTTTCGCAGGAACTCCACCTGCGTCACGCTGCCATTATCACTCGCCGTGGCATGGATCGTGAAGCTGCCCGGCGCGGTGGCGAAACTACCGGCGGCTGGCGCGGAAATAGAGACGGTGGGCGGCGGGTTTGGCGTCCCCGTTGTGAGGGAGAAATTGTCGATGGTGAAGGCGGTGTCGGGGCTGCCTGAACCATTGTCGTCGGCCCAGAGCAGGTAAAGCTTTGCACCGTTGGCCCAAGCGGAAGTCAGCGTTACAGAGGCGGTGAGGGTTTGATTGGTGGAGATGCCGCTCAAGGCAGGGATTGCGGTCCACGAGTTGATCAGACCCGTCAGACTGTAATACACACGATGGCCAATGACCTCCTCCGCCACTGCCGTGCCAGTGCGAGTGAAGTCATAAGTGATGTTGATGGACGTCGCTGCGGAGCCGTAGTCATTCTGCAAGGTTGCCATCAGGACCGTCGCGTTGTTGCCGGTCGGGGCGGTGTAAATCAGGCCCGTGGCGCCCGTACCGGAGTAGATGGCCAGTGCATTGGTGGCGGGCACGGTCGCTGCGACCAGTGAATTGGTGATTGCCGTGGCTGCGAGTGCCTGCACCCCAGCATCCACTTGAGCGACGGTCGTGTAGGTGCCTGCCGCACCTGCGATCGACGCTGTTGACCAATCCGCAGCGGGAGGCGCTGTGGCAAAGGTCTGCACACCTGTCGTATTGGAGGCTGACAGCGAAATCGCAGCATGGCTGTGGGCGGCCATGATAAAGAATGCGGCGAGGATTGGGCGCTTCATGGGCTTGGTGGGCTTCGGTTGGGGGTTGGATTGTGGGCGGGGTTAAGCGCTGCAAGCGCGACTTGTGCCTGCCGTGATATTTCGGTCAGAGTGGCGGAGCCGCGCTCCAAATTGGGCAGGGATTCGATGTGCCTGGCGAGATCCTCCCAGGCGAGGCGCGACTCGTCGTGGCGTCCGGCTTTGGCGAGCAGGGCGGCGCGTTTGGCCAGCAGTGGGTCGGGCCGCGGCATGAGTTTGGTCATCGTGTCAATGCGCGTGAGCGCCGCGTCGTAGTGGCCCGCGGCGGATTCCAATTCCATTGCCTTGAGCACAAGGGCTGGCACGTTGCCCTGGCTGGCGATCCCGCGTTGGATCGTCGCGATGGCCTCGTCGCCGTGTTTTTGTTGGGATAGGATTTCGGCAACCTCGAGGAACACGTCCGGGTCGGGATGGGATATCAGCTTTAACGCGCCGCGATAGTCCGCGAGGCATGGTGCCCACTGGCCCTGGGCGGCGAAGATGCGCGCACGTTCCAGCAAGGCCGGTCCGTCATCGGCGTGCTTGCCCAGATAGGTATCGAGCACCTGGCGGGCACCGTCGAGGTCGTCGCCGATCGCCAGGGCTCGCCCGCGGATGACGCTGAAGTCCAGTTCGCTACCGGGCGGTTTCAAGCTGTCGGCGATATCGAGCTGCTCCAGAGCCAATTTCCAGTCATCATTTTCGACATAGGCCAGGGCGAGTTGGTGGCGCGCGACAACATCGTCGGGTTGGCGTTTGATTTTGGCGGTATATAGCTCCACCCGCTCTTCATGATTGCCATGGCCGTGGAGTAACCCTGCCAACGCCAAGGCGATAACCAGTGCAAGCGGCAGTGAAGGAGTCTGCGTCATGGATGATGGGGGAAGGTGAAAGCCGGTTGCGCCGCAGGCTGGGTGCAGGACGTCAGCGCCGCCATTGCCTGCCGGGCGCGTTCGCTCAGCAGCGACATGGAATGGCTGCCGCGTTCGGCGGCGGGCAGACCCTTGAGATGTTCGATGAGCGAGCGCCAGGCGGCCATCGATTCATCCACACGCCCAGCCTCGGCGAGAATGCGGGCGCGTTTCTCCATCCATGGCTCGGGTCGCGGGGCGGACTGTTGGAATTTGGGGAGCCGGGCCAAAGCCGACTCAAAGCGGGTAGCGTTCACTTCGATTTCAACCAGCTTGAGTTGCAGCGAGGGAACGTTGCCTAGGCGCGCCAAGGCACCTTCCAACACCCGAACCGACTCATCGGTCTTGCCATGACTCGCCAGCGCCTGGGCCGCTTCCTGAATCAAGTCCGGCTCGGCATCCGCTTGGTTGGCCAATGCCGCTTGGAAATCCTCAAGCGCCGCCTGCTCCATGCCGAGTTGAGTCTCCACCCGCGCCCGTGATGCCAGGGCACCCCAATGAGCCGGATGTTTCTTTAGAAACGCGTCCAGAGCGGCCTTGGCCTCTAACGGCTTCCCCTGTTGGTCGAGGATTTTCCCTTGCCACCACTGCACCGGATATTCGCCTGGTGCCAAGATTTCTGCCCGATCCAGATCGTGCGAGGCCGCCGCCCAATCGGTGTGCTCAATCTCCAACAGCGCGCGCCGATACCACAACCCGCCGTCGTCAGGTCGCTCGGCCAAGCACGCCTCAAGCGCGGTCATGAGCGCCGAATGCGTGCCGTGGCCGGTCGCTCGCGGCAAGCCCGACCCAACAACCATCACCGCCAGCAGGCCCTGCCAAACCGTTGCCCGCAGGCTGTTCCCAAAAAATTGTCCCGGCTGCGCAACGAATGCCGTGAACCAAGGTAGCGAGGAAGACGGCGCGAGAGGGAAAGCGGTGGAAATCCGCCCCATGCCTGAGGCTTTCAGGCGACGGATCGACGCGTTGGGCAGCGGAAGATTTCGAATGGGAATCGTCATTGCAATGATTGCGCTCTGGGGAGATTACCTATCAGGTCTGATTCGCCAAGGATTATTTTAGGAAATTTTCATCTTTATTTAGTGCTCGGCAATTGCTTACCCGGTGATGGCCGTTGAAAGAGCCCGTGACCGGGGCATGAAGAGGTGTTTCGGTGTTTCGGTGGAAGAGAAAGAATCAGTCGCTGCGCACCGAGTCTTTCGCTTTTCTATTACTGATTCACCGAAACACCGAGCCGCGCAGCGGCTACCGAAACACCGCCCCCCGCACCGGCTACCGAAACACCGCCCCCCGCACCGGCTACCGAAACACTGGCCCCCGCACCGGCCGGAATCATAGGAGAACTCCTCAAACCCCAAATTACTTATCCAGTCCGCTTTGCCAAGGACGTTCGTTGAAGGATTCTTGCTCCAGTTTCTGGGGGGGACGCCTCGCGGTCAGGTCCCGTCATTGTTCCATGTTGAAGGTTGAAGGTTGAAGGTTGAAGGTTGAAGGTTGAAGGTTGAAGGTTGAAGGTTTAAGGTTGAAGGTTGAAGGTTGAAGGTTGAATGTTGAAGGTTGAAGGTTGAAGGTTGAAGGTTGAAGGT
>CAIQXC010000920.1 GCA_903875675.1 Akkermansiaceae bacterium | reverse complement strand
CTACACGGCCGGACTGCCGTTCCTGCGCGGCTCCCTGCTCGGTGACTGGGGCTTCATGGCCCTCTTCGCCGGCGTCATGGCCCTCGCCACCGCTGCTGGTCGCGAGCAACGTGGCACCGTTACTACAATCATTTAATCGATAAATCCCGCCCCCCCCCCAAATCCATGAGTACTCTATCAGAATTGGCAATTGCCGTTGAAGGTGGCAAGCGCAACGATGCGAAGCTTTTCACCCAGGCGCTGCTAGACCAGGGCCTCAAGCCGCTGGCCATCGTCGAACAGGGACTGGTTCCCGGAATGGCGAGCATCGGTGAGAAATTTAAAAACAACGAGGTGTTCGTGCCAGAAATGTTGATTGCCGCGCGGGCCATGAAAGAATGCATGCTCATTCTCGAACCTCTGCTTGCTGCGGCCGGCATCAAGCCCAAGTACACCGCCGTCATCGGCACCGTCCAGGGTGACCTCCACGATATCGGTAAAAACCTCGTCGCCATGATGCTCAAGGGCGCCAACTTCGGCATCGTCGATCTGGGCACCAACGTCGCCCCGGAAAAATTTGTCGCCGCAGCCCAAGAGCATTCCGCCCAGTTGATCTGCCTGTCAGCCCTTCTAACCACCACCATGCCGGCCATGAAACTCACCGTGCAAGCCGTGCGTGCAGCCGGTCTGACCAGCGCCAAAATCATGGTCGGCGGTGCCCCGGTCACTCAGGAGTACTGCGACGAAATCGGTGCCGACGGCTACAGCCAGGACGCCGCCAGCGCGGTGGATCTGGCACTGGAACTCGCCGCAACCTGTTGAGTTGTTAAGTCGTTAGAGCCATGCAGCGCAGCTATTACCTCGGCCTTGCAGAGGCCGGGCTGCGCATGCCGATCGGCACCCATCTGGTCTTGCATGAGGCGGCGGACCCCGGTGCCATCGAGCTGGATGGGGAGCGCCTTGGTGACGTGATTGTTAGGGCGGCGGGTCGCTTCAATACGCCGTTGGCGGTGCCGTTGATGGACCTCAAGCTGGAAAAGGAGGCGATGCTTGCAGCCCGCGGGATTGCCGCCGGGCAGATTGATTCATTTCACTTTGATGAGTTGCCTGCGGATGCGCCGGGTTTTGGGCTGACGCCGCGGATGCTGGCGACCTGTGAGGCGATCAGGCATGTGGCAAAGCACCCGGATTTGGTGCCCATGGGCATGGGCATCGGGCCATT
Source organism: Akkermansiaceae bacterium (assembly GCA_903875675.1). Classification (GTDB taxonomy): domain Bacteria; phylum Verrucomicrobiota; class Verrucomicrobiia; order Verrucomicrobiales; family Akkermansiaceae; genus Luteolibacter. The sequence continues at coordinate 8,597 of CAIQXC010000920.1, read as the reverse complement.
TTCACTGATGACCAAGCTCATCAGTGATCCGATCACGCCGGTGTTTCTGGCGGGCACCGGGCTGACGGCCGACGAGGAACCGGAGGTGGCGCTTATCGAGCGGGTCATGGAGCTTGGCACGGAATTATTGTTGGAGTACTTCAGCGCCCAGATTGATGCCGGGGCCAAGGCAATGATTATCTGCGAACCGGCAGCCAACCTCGTCTATTTCTCTCCGAACCAACTCGCCAATGGTTATGATATCTTCGACCGCTATGTGACCGCCCCGATGCGCCGCATCAAGGCGTTGTTCGACGCTCGAGGCGTGGATCTGGTGTTCCATGATTGTGGCGAACTGACCACCGGCATGGTCGAGCGCTTCGCGACCCTGGATGCCGCCATGCTTAGCTTTGGTTGCTCCCGCCTGCTGTGGGAAGACGCCGCGTTGATTCCCAAGTCCACCGTGCTCTACGGCAATCTTCCCACCAAGCGGTTTCCGGCCTCACAGCTCAGCGTCGCGGATGTTGAGCGACTGGCGCGGGAAATGTTGGATAAAATGCGTGCCACGGGTCACCCGTTCATTTTGGGCAGCGAGTGCGACGTGCTCAGTGTTCCTGGCAGCGAGGGCGAGATCATGGCCAAGGTCGATGCATTCATGAAGTGCTGAAAAATTCCTCCTTGGCAGGCAGGCAGGAATGAGGTTTGCTCAACGCCTCACCCCCACCTGATCCAGCCATGAAAAAGCCGTCCCTCACCGAAGCCTGCCAGTGTTCCTCCCTAACCTGCGACGGGGCAATGGGCACCCAACTCATCCAACTCGGCATGCAACTCGACGAGTGCGGCATGCTCTGGAATGCCGAGCGGCCCGACGATATCAAATCGGTCCATCAGGCGTACCGAAGCGCCGGTTGCCGCCTGATTACCACCAATTCGTTCGGCGGCTCTCGCTCAATGCTGGAGCGGCATGGACTCGGCGGCAAGGTGGCTGAATGGAACCGCCGCGCTGCGCAACTGGCCGGCGAGGTGGCCGGCCCTGACGGCTGGGTGATCGGGGATGTTGGGCCGTTCGGGGATTTTCTCGAGCCGCTGGGCGATACCACACCCGAGGAATTGGAAGCAATTTTCCGCGAGCAGATCAGCGCGCTCGTCGAGGGCGGAGCGGACGCCATTCTGGTGGAAACCATGAGTGATCCCGCAGAACTTTGCGTCGGCATCCAGGCCGCTCGGTCCGTCACCGAGTTGCCGGTCATCGCCACCTATGCATTCCAAAAAAGTGCCGGCGAATACCGCACCATGATGGGCACCAAAGTGGCAGCAGCCATCACTGCTGCCTACGACGCCGGTGCTTCGATTGCCGGTGCCAATTGCGGCACAGATCTATCACTTGCCGATTACCTCGAACTGGCCAAAGAGATTGTAGCCGCCGCAGACGGACGGCCCACCATTTTGCAACCCAATGCCGGCGCGCCACGGCAAGTCGGCGCGGAGGTTCACTATGATGCCACCCCGGCAGATATGGCGGAACTAACAAGCCAACTGCGTGCTCTGGGTATCTCCATCGTCGGCGGTTGCTGTGGCACCTCCCCTGCCCATCTGGCGGCGATGGCCAAGGTGTGAGCTATATCTCGCTCTGCATTCAACCATCCGCAAGCAAGGCGTCCTCCGCTTGGCGGGCGATGAGGGCATTCAGCACGGGTGTGGGCACATAGCGGCCGACGTTTTCCTCCCAGCCGTGGGGGCCGGTTAGCCCGATGACCATGTTGGAGGATAGTTCGGCGATGTCGCGTGGGGGCATCAAAAACACCGTGTTGATTTGCGGTGCCATGTCTGAGTTGATGTGGCGCATCACCCGCTCGTACTCGTAGTCGTGCGTCGAGCGAATGCCCCGCAGAATGTAGTCCGCGTCCATCTGCTTCGTGTAATCCACCAGATAGCGGTTGTCGAAATGAGCAATCATCAGACGCTCACAGGGCTGAGTGGATGCCCGCAATAATTCAAGGCGTTGCTCCACGCTGAACTTGTAGTGCTTGGACGGATTTTCGCCAATCGCCACGATGAGGGTGTCAAATAATTCCAGCCCGCGCTCGATCATCCACAAATGCCCGTTGGTGGGCGGATCAAAGGAACCTGCATAGACGGCGGTGCGCATGGCCGATTCTAGCACCAATTCCACCCATGCAAAGCGAAATCAGCGTGCGCCTAGCCCGAGGTATTCTCCAAGCATGGTCAGCCACTTGGCACGCGCTGCGAGACGCAGCTCGCACGGCCTGCGGCCGGAGGCACGCAGCCACGTGGCGTAGCTGCCGCGTCTCGCGGCAGGCCGTGACAGCGTGCCTCCGGCCGCTGTGCCCATGCAAAGCGAATGCAAGCGTGCGCCAAACTCAGCGCATTCCCCAAGCATGGGCTGCTCCTAGCACGCGCTGCGAGACGCAGCTCGCACGGCCTGCGGCCGGAGGCACGCAGCCACGTGGCGTATATCAGCAAACGAAAGGAAAATATGACTATGTTCATCAAATCAACACACCCCCTCATTCTTGGCGTGGCAGCTTTCGGGCTGGGCACCACCGCCATCTCGCGTGCAGCCGATGCAACCCTCAGCAAAGACAGCGCTTCCATGCCTGTCTAACCCATCACAGCAGGAGCGACAAGGCGAAATTTGAGCCGCACAGAGGTCCGCTGCAAAATGCACAGGTGCGTGGATATGGAAAAAAAAACGAAAAAGCCCGTCAGTTCAAAGAGACCGGACGGGCTTGGCGTTGGGGTGATGTGGCGGCGCTGGTGGCTTGCTGGGTTGTTCTAGTCGTATAGAAACTTCATGTAAAGGGCGAACCATCCGATGTATAAATAGCTCTTGTCTTCGATTCTGACGTCAACGGCCTCTGAATAGGGTTCCGTCTCCGTCTCAGATTCCAGGAATCCATGAACCAATACTCTGAAGCTCTGGTGTCACGCAGCAAGTTGGAGGCCGGAGGACTATTTCAGTATCTTGCGCCCTTGGTATGAAATTTGCGAGCGACAGCGTTCAGGGTCCCCGGCAGAAAAAGGGGTCGCCATGCATTCCTTCGCCGTCCACCCTCCCGCCAATCCAGCATGAGACTGACGGGAGGGCATTAGGTGGCATTCTCCATAGATCTAGCGGCCTAACTGTCGTTGTTGGCGGTGAAGTCCCCGGGCATCCGCCGATTAGCGACGCTTCGCTTTGATCAGAGCACAATGATTCTTGCAATTTTAACCGGCACTTCTCCCGGCCGATTTGCAAGATAATAATATTATCTTTTTTTTGATGGATTAATCTTGACTGGTTCCACGAAATTTATCTTTTGTGAATCGTTCGAATTAGGAATCAGTGTCAGTAATGGCATTGTAAATCATTCCATTCCGTCCGCTCTGCCGGTTTACGACGTGCTGTTGCGACGTCGTCGGCAACCTGAGAATAACACACCACGATAGACCATGAGAATCCAAAATCGAGACTACCGAACCAGAGATATCCTCAAGCACGTCGCCCTCGCGTTAGCGGTGGCAGCTGGCCTAGCAGCTGGACACGCCCAGGCCGAAGCCCCTTTGACGGACGGACTCACCCTGCATCTGGATGCGAGTGAACCCGGCACAATGACGCTTAGCGGCAGCACCGTGAGCGAATGGCGGGACCTGCAAGGCAGTTCTGCCATGGCCACGCTCAAAGGCGGCACTCCGACGCTGGTGGCTTCCGGGATCGGCGGTATCCCCACCGTGCATTTCAATAACTCCGCGTGGATGAATGACGGCGTGAATCACACGGCACCATGCACCATTCTTTATGTCTCGCGTGAGACCGGAGGTAATAACGGGCGGGTGCTCGGCGGGTCTAACAATAACTGGCTGATGGGATATCACGGAGGCCAGCGAAACCGTTTCTATTTTGAAGGATGGGTTTATGGGGAGGGCAACGGCTCAAGTGCAGACGCCAGCCCGCACTTGTATGCGGCGACCATCCCGGGCAGCGGACAAAACTCCACGGTTTGGGCCGAAGGCACCCAGCTGGCGACAAATCAAAATGGCACTCAAGGTCCTAATAACCTCGAATTGAACGGCTACGGAAACGGCAATGAACTCTCCGATTGCGATATCTCCGAAGTGCTGGTTTACAACAGGGTTCTAACGAGCGACGAGTTGAATCTTGTCGGCGGATACCTGACGGTGAAGTACAGTCTGACCACGGTTTATCCACCCCCGAATCTGACTGTAAAGCTCACCAGCCCGTTTAATAATGAGGAGTTTCCGACCAGCAGCGGCGTGACCGCCAGCACTTCGGTTATCAGCGGCACTGCTCCCTACAGCGTCTCGTTCTATATGAAGACTGGCTCGGGCGCTTATGCCCAGGTGGGCAGCACCCAGGTCGGCAGTGGCCCGGTTTTCACCGAAAATCTAGGCGCTCTGTCTAACCAAACATACGAGGCCTACGTCTCCGTCACCGATAGCGCGGGTTCGCCGGCCACCGCCACCTCCACGACTAACACATTCGTTGTGGCGGACCCCGTCGGCACATCGATTGCGCTGGGCACATCCCTCAGTCCATCGACGTATGGTCAGACCGTGACGATTAGCGCCACGGTATCGCCGACTCCTGCGGGCGGCTCGGTGCAGTTCTATGACAACAGCAGTCCTTTGGGCAGCCCGGTTGCGGTCAATGTCGCCACAGGCACGGCGAGCATCAGCAGCAGTCTGCTCGGAGTCGGCATCCATCCGATCACCGCAGAATATTCCGGCTACGGTATTTCTGTTACCAGCGTGGCTCCCACTCTGGAGCAAGATGTGGTGCCGGCACTTCTGACGGTGAAAGCGGACAGCAAGATCCGCATTCCCGGCATCGACAATCCGACGTTGTCCTACAAGATCAGCGGCTATCAGAATGGTGAAAATCTCGCCACCTCGGGTGTGACGGGTACGGCCGATCTGGCCTGCTCCGCAGACAGCTCATCGCCGGTTGGGAGTTACAATATTGCCTGTGCCGTCGGTGGCCTGAGCGCTTCCAACTATATTTTTGCGATGGTTAGCGCTACCTTGATGATCCAAGTGGGCGCCCCACCCGTGTCGAACGGAATGGTCTGTTGGTATGACGCATCCACCATTGCCCTGGCGGATGGTGCCCAAGTAAACACATGGAATGACTTGTCCGGCAACGGGCACACCGCGACCCGCACCAGCGGTGCCCCGGTGCTGGCATACGGCGACATCAAATACAACTCCGGTGAAGCGCCAAAGAAAGGTGTTCATTTTCGGGGCACTGACGCCTGGTTCGACTGTGCCGGTGGCATGTTTGTCAAAGAGCAATACGTCGTCGTGCGGTCCCCGAACCCCACATGGGTCGGCTCCGGATCGTTCCTCGGTCGCAGATCCAATGATTTCCTCAGCGTCCGGGCATCGAGTCACAATCTCTACAGCGGTTACTCTGGATTCTGGGATGACGAACTTCCATCGGCGGTTTCCAGAAATGGCAGCGCGGTCTCCAGCAGTCGCGGCAGCATGCCCCGTGGCGGCTTCGAGTTAGCGCCTATCACCGATTACATGCTTCTCAAGATTGTTGCAAATACTGGCGCGAACGCAGCAAACCTAGCGGCCTATCCCTTTTATAACATCGGCCGGACCGAGACATTAAGCGGCGTTGAGATGGACATCGCTGAGATGATCGGCTTCGAAACCACCTTGTCTGCCGCAGATGAGGCCGCCATGGGTGCCTATCTGGCTGGCAAGTACGGCTTGCTCACGACCTATCCGGACACATCGCCCCAGGCGGTGATTCGCAGCTTCGTGGTCACCGGCGCTCCGGTGGCGATTGACCAGGCGAGACGCGTGGTTGTCATTGATGCGCCGATTGGTACGGATCTGTCGGCCCTCGTCCCCAGCTTCACTCTGTCCGATGGAGCGGCCTGCACGGTCAACGGCAGCCCGTTTGAATCTGGCGTTAGCCCGCTGAATTGCACGGGTTTGCCAGTGCATTGCATGGTTACCTCGTCGGATGGCTTGATCACCACCGACTATGCCATCGCCATCAAGTACGTCTCGCCTCTTGGCACAGCCATCACTGTCTTGGACGTGACGGCTGCCACCGGTGATGGCAGGGAAATCCTCAATGACGGCTCCTTGGTGGAAGCCAATCACGTCGGCCCAACTGGCATAACCGAAGTTACTCTAACTAACGGTTTGACTTTTGGCATATCGACGGCACACATGACCGGTTATAGCAACGGTGCGTGGGGTGGTGGTGGTCAGAGCACGAACACTGACAGCAACAGCGCAGGGGCAGCTTCCGAGCTAACCGACGCCACGGACTATGGCAAACTGATGCGTGAATACATCTGGAGTTCGGCGAATGCCTCACATTTGGATATTCCCGGGCTTACCCCCGGCCACATCTATCGCCTGCAATGGATCACGACAAGTCCGCGGGGCGGCAATATCTCGGTGGAAGGCAGCCCATCCGTGGCGCTGGCTCCCAATTCCGCCTCCGCCAGGGTATTTGCATTCACGTGGGTGGCCACCGACACAGTGGCCAATGCGGTGGTCACCAGACAAACCGGCACTTACCCCACAGACAGCGAAATTGTCTTCAACGGCTACGCCCTTCACGACATGGGCATAGTGCTTCCCGAGGCCGTCATCAGCGGCGTGACATCGAGCCAAACCATTCCATCCAGCAGCCCCACGGTGACCCTGAGTGGCACGGTGTGTGATGCCAACTACTCGATCTATCCGAATCAAGGTGAAGCCGTCGCCGTCACGATCAATGGGGTGACCGAATACACCCCGCTCGGTGGCGGTGGATCATTCTCGGTGGCATTTCCAACAGTCTCGCTGATGGGCGGCGTCATATACCCCATCACTTACAGTTATGCGGGCAATTGGATCACACTTGCCTCGGCCCCGGACAATACCAGTACGGCGCTGACGATGAGCGGGCCGGCTGTCATCAGCCAGGTGACGCCGAGCGCTACTCGCGTCGTCGGGGCTTCCGCTATCGCATTGAGTGGCACGGTGAGTAACGGCGGTTCGGGCTATCCGGCTGCAGGTGGCTCCGTCCAGGTCACGATCCTTGGCGTCAGCCAAATGGCCACCATTAGCGGCAGTTTGGGGGCATTCTCGGTCGCCATGCCCATCACGTCGATTCCGCTTGGTTCCCATACCATTACCTACAGCTATGCGGGCGACGGGGGGCTGCTCACTGCAGCTCCGGACCATACCAGCACGACATTGACCTTGGTGGCCACAGCGGGTTCGGCATACGACTCGGCAGTTCTGGCCTCTGGCCCGCTGTCCTACTGGCCACTGAATGAGAGCGATGGCTTGGTGGCCTACGACGTGACGAACGCAAACAATGGCACCTATCCCGGCTCGGGTGTGGCCTATGGCGTGACCGGCCCGAAGGGCGGAAATGCTGTTGGCTTTAGCGGAGGAGCGGCCACCCGAATCCCTAATGCGGCGGCACTCTCTCCTAGCACCGCCTTCAGCGTAGAACTGTGGGCCAAGCCGAATGTGCTCGGGGCAGCGACTTGTATCGCTTCTAACATGAAAGCCGCCAGTGCCCGCCAGGGCTGGCTGATTTATGATGGTGTCGATGCCGGAAAATTCTCCGCCCGTTTGTATGATGGAAACCATGGGACCGCCTTCACGGCCAATTTGCAAGCGGCTACCGATACGGTTAGATGGTATCATCTCGTCCTGACCTATGATGATGTGACGCAAACTGCCAACTTCTACACGGATGGTGTTCTTGCGGCGACAGCAAGCGGGGTTACCTATGCAGGGAACGCCACTACTGATCCGATGGCAGTTGCGATGCGCTCGGACGCTGCCTTCCAGTGGACAGGTTCCGTAGGTAATCTGGCGTTCTACAGCCACACGCTGACCCAGCAGGTCATCCAGAACCACTACGCTGCAGCGTCGGCCGCATCCGGTTACTCGGATTGGGCGACACTTCACGCCGGTGGCCAGGCCGCCAATCTGGACTACAACCATGACGGTGTACAAAACGGCATCGCCTACTTCATGGGCGAGAACGGAATTGCCACCAATCCCGGTGTGGTGCTCGGCAAGGTGACTTGGCCGCACGTCAATGCAGTTACATCCTTCGGGGTGCAAGTGTCCAGCGACCTCGTCAACTGGGCGGCTGCCAACCCGGCCGAGGTTGACACGGTCAGCAGTCCGGGCCATGTGATCTACACACTGCCGGGCGGGGTGGGCAAGAACTTCTGCCGCCTGACTGTGGTGCCGTAAGCATATCAAGCAAGGGGGGCTTCGCCTCAGACTCAAGACGCAAGACTTGAAGACACAAGAGCAGATTTGACCTAACGACAGCAACTTAGGCTTTTCAAGGTCTCTAGGGGGAGCGTTCCAACTGGAGGCACCGCCCAATCCATCAAGGTGGCATCCCGCTGCGGGGTGCCACCTTTTGTATTTTGGAGCCATCGATATGAGATAGCGGGCGACGCGACAAATGTTCGTGCTCAACGACCTGACCCCATGCTGGCGGGCCGAGGTTGCTTGGGCTTTGGATCTCTTGACGGTCGCGTGATTGAAACGGCGGAGTGGCGGTATCGAGCCGGCTTGGTGAGATACCGGCTTGGTGAGATACCGGCTTG
>CAIQXC010000919.1 GCA_903875675.1 Akkermansiaceae bacterium | reverse complement strand
ATCGCCGCCATCGACGCTCTGAAAATCCTCGACCCCGCCTGCGGCTCCGGTGCATTCCCCATGGGCGTTCTCCACAAGCTCGTCTATTGCCTCGGCAAGCTCGACCCCGACAACGAGCGCTGGAAGCACACCCAGCTCGCCAAGCTCGACTCAGCCCCCATGCGCGAGGAACTTGAACGCGCCTTCGCCGACAACAACGACGACTACGGCCGCAAGCTCTACCTCATCGAAAACTGCCTCTACGGCGTGGACATCCAGCCCATCGCCATCCAGATCACCAAACTCCGCTTCTTCATCTCCCTCGTCTGCGACCAGAAGACCAACCGCAACAAAAAGGACAACCACGGCATCCGCCCGCTGCCCAATCTGGAAACCAAGTTCGTAGCCGCCGACACCCTCATCGGGTTGCCGATTCCTGAGCCTGACCTGTTTATCAAAAGCCTGATCGAACCCATCGAAAAGGAAATCGAGGCAGCCTACCACGGCCACTTTACCATCCAGCGGCGCGATCAGAAACTGGCACTACAGAGAAAAATCAAAACTCTCCGCCAAAAGCTCACCGACACCCTGCTCGGCGGCTTGGGCGCGAACAAAGGTTCCGAAGTCGCTAAAAAGGCGCAACACCTCGCCGAATGGGACCCCTTCGATCCACAATCCTCCGCTGATTTCTTCGATCCGCATTGGATGTTTGGACGTTCGCTCAGCGAGGGCTTCGGCATCGTCATCGGCAACCCGCCGTAGGGTGCTACCTTGACTAAAGAGTTTCGAATTTTAGCACGAACACTTTTTGAAAGCGCTACAGGTGAACTCGATTCGTATTCTCTTTTCGTCGAGCGTAGTGTTCGTCTGCTACAGGCTGATGGCGTCCTCTCGTTTATCTTACCGGATACCTGGCTTACTTTAATTCACGGCGAGAAATTTCGCCGTTGGCTGCTTGAGAGATACGAACTCGCCGAATTGGCTTTGCTCAACGGCCTAGTGTTTAATGGAGTCGTTGTGGACACGATGCTACTATTTGTAGTCCGAAAAAAGCCGAGTTTACTCTCTTTAACTAAGGTCATCTGTGCAAAGAAGGACGAGCGAATCACAAACGTTGCAGAACTTCCAATATGCGCGACGTTTAATCAGCTTGGTTGGCTTTCGGAACCACAAGCACGGATTAAGGTATTCGCAGCTCCCGAGTTCGAGTCAATTCTAACTAAGGCTCGAATCAATTCAATGAGTGTAGATGCTCTCATAGAGTATCGCGCCGGGTGCAAGCCTTACGAAGTCGGCAAAGGCAAGCCCCCTCAAACCAAGGAAGTAATGGCTTCAAAACCGTTTACTAAGTCCACTCATCAAGGGAAGGGTTGGATGCCGTTGCTCCGAGGTAACGACATCCAAAGATATGCTGTGAATTCAAAGAGACCCGAGTGGATACACTACGGTGAATGGCTTGCAGCAATGCGATCAATGGATGTCTTTTCCGGGCCGAGAATTCTGATTCAAGTTGTTCGGAATCCATCCTTGAGGGAGCGGATTGTAGCGGCTTTATCTGATCAAACCTTCATCACCCGGATGAACGTCTTTTCCCTGCTACCTCGGACCGATCCGAAAATCGATCTTTTTGTGCTCCTCGCAATTCTGAACTCACGTTTTATGAATTGGTTTTTGAAATTGGACTACGGCTTGCACACTTGGGTTATAACCGGAGTTTTAGGCCTCCCAATCAAAGTTGCAGCCTTCAATGGCAATAAAGCAGTCGCATTGCGTGGGCTATCTCAATCGGTAATCGCCGCCAAGCAGGCGAACCCCGCTGCCGACACGAGCGCGTTGGAGCGCGAGATCGACCAACAGGTTTACGCCCTCTACGGCCTGACGCCGGAGGAAATCGCGATTGTGGAGGGAACAGAAAAATGAGCCGAAGGGAAACTACCGGTTCTGGATTGGATGCCGATGTCGCGTTTATTGGTTTGGTGGATTTTGGTCTTTTTACGGAGAAAATTCCTCCCTGCTTCACATCCGAGGGGCTCGCAGCTTGTTTGCCCACCGCGCTGGAAAAAGTCGCCTATGAAACGGATTCCGAAAAGCTTGGCAAGCTCATCGCCAAGCAGACCCGGGGCTACATCCGCTATCAAACGCTTCGCGATACCAATATCCCACGGCAACTGGGTATACCCCACCCCCAAAGCTACTTCGCCCAGTGCAACGCAATCTGGCGATGCTGGGAAAGCATCAAGAAACATTGTGCGAAGCCTGCCCAGGCGATCAGCCGAATCTTTGTCCGGGACACCGGATCCGACCGGGTGTTCGTCATGAACTATAAAGGACAGGAGCGATTTGAAGTAGAGGAACAGGAAATCAATTTCGCCACCGGAGCCTGCTACGTCGTTCACGCGGACATCTCGACCTGTTTCCCCAGCATTTATACTCACTCGATTCCCTGGGCATTGCACAGCCGAAAAAAAGCAAAGAAGTCTCGTGGCGACCTGTCGTTGGAAGGGAACATGCTCGATAAGGCAACCCAAGTGGTGCGGGATGGTCAGACCAATGGGCTTCTCATTGGCCCACACGCTTCAAATGTCATCGCCGAACTGGTTCTAACCTCAGTGGATGCCGCCCTTCTGAAACGAGGCCATGCACGAGTGACGCGGCACATTGATGACTATCGCTACTATGCCCGCACCCATGAGCAAGCAGAGAACTTCATCCGGGATCTGGGCATGGCTTTGCGGGAATATGAACTCTCTCTGAATGATAAAAAAACCAAGATCCTGCCGCTTCCACGCCCACAGGCGGAGAACTGGGTTCGGGAGTTGAACAATTTCCAGTTTCTCCGCGGACCAATTCGTTTTTCTGTCGTCCGGTCTTTTCTGGATCTTGCCCTCGAACTCGCCCAACGAGACGGAACCTCAGCCACGTTAAACTATGCCATCCAAATGGTTCCGGCCAGACTCAATGACCGAGCCAAACGGCTTTTCGTGGCCGAAGCCCTAAATCTCGCACTTTCGTATCCTTACCTCGCGCCACTGCTAGGCAAACACGTTTTCACGAAGCACAAATACGACGGCATTGAATCTGCAATCACCACCCTCGCCACAGAGCTTCTCCAGATTGGCATTCGCCGGATCTATCCCGACGCAATCGCGCACGCTCTTTTCTATGCCATACAGCACGACTTGAGCCTCCCGCTTTCGGAAGCCCTTCTCAAACGAGCAGTGACGATTGACGATTGCATTTGCGATGTCCTGCTCTTGGCATACGCCAAGCGCTGGAAACTAAAACTGCTGGCACAGGCGGTGAAAAAGCGCGCCGACAACCTCAAAGGTCTGGAACCAAGAGACCAAGACGCATTTTGGCTTCTGATTTATCAGGTGTGGACAGTGGCCGAATTGCGGAAGAACGGACAGGACCTTTGAGGGGACCTCAAAGCCTCGAAGTTTTCGTTCATTCGTTTTTGAGAACATTTCAACCAACCTTAACCATGAAATCCACCGCCCGCTTCTCCGTCGATCCCCGGCTTTCCGCCCTCCTCGGTGAAAGCTACACCTCCAGTGAGCACGCCCTCCGGGAATTGGTGGATAACGCGTGGGATGCCGAAGCGCGGGTGGTGAAGATCACTCTTCCGGACATTCTCAGCGAAGAACCTGTAGTGATCGAGGAT